>NZ_NXLP01000159.1:0-1141 GCF_003364125.1 Helicobacter sp. MIT 14-3879 | reverse complement strand
TTTAATCAACATTTATCATAAGCTTGTTATAATCACTTCACACAATCAAACAAGGTAATCATAATGAATTCAATCTTGCATTACATTCAATCGCTTTTGCACTTCAATCCCACCGATAGAGTTTGGCAGTTTCCTTTCTTTGCTGGTTTTTCAGTGGGGTTGGTGCTACTTGTTAGTTTGCTCTTTGAGAGAATAGATTTAGGGCTTGTAGGCATTATAGGGGCTATGTCGTTTGTATATACACCAAATACCCCTATTTATCATCGTATGGCAGTGGTGATGTGCTGCTCTTTTGGTATCACCTTGTCCTTTTCCTTAGGGGTTTTGACGCATTTTTTTCATTTCAGCATTCCTCTTGTCGTAGGCATAGTCGCGCTTTTTAGCTCTATCTTAGTGCGTTATTATGATTTGGGAGTGCCGGGATATTTTTTCTTTGTTTTGGCTTGCATTATAGGGACATTTCTGCCCTTTCCACCTAGAGATTTCATTTCTCTTGTTGGTGTGGTCGCATTAGGGACAATGGCGGGAAATCTAGCGGCATTACTCTATTCTTTAAGCGTAGTGTATCTCTTTAAAAACAATCCTCCCCACCCCGTTCCAGTAAGAGGACATTTGGGCTTCGATAAAGTAGTGGTTGATTCTTTGATTATGGGGACTTTTGTGGGGCTATCGATGTTTATCGGGCAGATTCTAGGGTTAGAGAGAAGTTATTGGGTGGCAGTTAGTTGCACGGTGATTATGCAGGGGATTACCCTTAATTCTATTTGGATTAAGCAGGGACAGAGGATTCTAGGGACATTTATCGGTATGTTTCTAGCTTTTTATTTGGTAAATTTAAATTTAAGTGGATTTGCTTTTATCTTATTGATGATGTTGTTGATATTTTTAGGAGAATTTACTGTGGTTAGAAACTATGCTTTAGCAATGGTTTTTTTCACGCCCTATGCGACTTATCTCGCAGAAGCAAGCAGTCTGCTTAATAACCCTGATGTCATCATTAAAGCAAGAATGATTGATGTAGTTGTAGGCAGTATTTTGGGCTTACTTGGCGGGGCTGTTGTGCATAATCAAAGGCTAAGAGTGTATTTTAGAAGAATTGCTAGAAAAGTATTTAGGGTTAATCCCAATGATGGGGGTGTAT
>NZ_NXLP01000158.1:0-1144 GCF_003364125.1 Helicobacter sp. MIT 14-3879 | reverse complement strand
TGTCTGCTCATAACACTATCAATAATGCCATATTTAGCGGCTTCATCTGCGCTCATATAAAAATCTCTTTCACAATCTTGTAAGATTTTTTTAACACTTTGTCCAGTGTTTTTCGATAAGATTTCGTTGATAATGTTTTTTAATCGTAGAATTTCTTTTGTCTGAATTTCAATATCTGTTGCTTGTCCTCTAGCACCGCCTAGGGGTTGATGAATCATAATACGCGAATGAGGTAAGGCATAGCGTTTGCCTTTTGTCCCGCAACTCAGGAGAAATGCTCCCATAGATGCGGCTTGCCCTACACATATTGTGCAAATATCTGGTTTGATGTAATGCATTGTATCATAAATGCTAAAGCCACTTGTAACATTTCCTCCCGGTGAATTAATATACAAAAAAACATCTTTTTGCGGGTCTTCCGCCTCTAGGAATAAAAGCTGTGCTACAATTGAACTAGCTACGTTATCATCAATTTCGCTGCTTAACATAATGATTCTATCTTTTAAAAGTCTTGAGTAAATGTCATAGCTGCGTTCTCCTCGTCCGGTTTTTTCAATAACATAGGGAATATAATTCATTAATTTGGTCTCCTTGAGCTCAATAAAGGTCTTTGTTAATAAAATGCAAGTCTCAATAACAATAATGAGGAAAAGGCATTATATCTAAAAATTACACAAAATTCTTTGCGTCTTTAGAATCTTAGTGGGGGTGGTTTATTGTCTTTTAAAGAGAATCACAATTAATAGTTAAACAAGAGAAATACCCACAACTTTCAAGCAAAAAATTCTAAAAAATAAAACTTTATTTCACAAAAAGCCGTAAAATCAAACAATTTGATTTTAACACACAAAGAATCCAAATAACTTATTTTATTCATTTTTATGAGCGTTTTCGCTTCAACACCTTAATCACTCCAAAAAAAAAAAAAAAAGATGTAAGCAAAAATCTCACCTAAGCAACATTTAAGGATTATTGAATTTATCAAAAGGGCGAGGCAAAAACCCTTTAAAGGTTTTTTTTTTAAAAAAAATAAAATTAAACCTAAAAAAGTTAAAATTTAGGGAGGTAAAAATTTTTTAATTTTTTATTTGGGTTTTATTTTTATCAAATTTTTTTTTGTTTTTTTTTTTTTATTTTTGGGTGT
>NZ_NXLP01000157.1:0-1157 GCF_003364125.1 Helicobacter sp. MIT 14-3879 | reverse complement strand
ATCACACACAGTTTGCACTCCCTTAATCAAGCAAAGGAACTTTTAGAAAGAAGTGAAATATATGGAATCTTGGTTATCCCTAAAGGTTTTGAGGCAAATGCAAATAAAGGTGTGCCAACACAGCTGCTTTACCGCGCTAATGCGTCTTATTTTCTTATTTATGGAACTATCATCGAAGGGTTAAATAGTGTAGGAAATGCTTTTAGTAATAAGATTAAATATAAAACAAAGCTTATGCAAAAACAAGTGGATTTAAGTAAGGATTCGACGCTTGTACGTTTTGTTTCTATGCCGCTTTTTAACTATTCCATAGGTTATATTAATTATGCGCTAGCTGCAATTCTAGTTTTTATCTTACATCAAACTTTAATTGCGGGTAGCATGATTATTACTGCTTCACAGAATTGTGCGCATAAACAAGGAATAAGAGATTATTTTAATCAATGTCCTATCGCTTATTTGCTTTTTGCAAGAATTCTTGTTTTTACTGTGATTTATTGTGTGTTATTTTTGCTTTATTTTGGAGTGTTCTTTAAAATTTATGGAATCCATACTCATGCAAATGTTATAGATTTTTGGTGCTTTAGCTTGGCATTTATTGTGTGTTGTGCGTCTTTTGGTATATTTCTAGGCTCATTCCTTGTTAATCCTGCATTACCAACGCAAATTATCCTTTTATCTTCGTTGCCCCTAGTTTTTATGATGGGATTTATTTATCCTGTCTATTTGTTACCAGATTTTTTGCAAATTTTTGTGCAATTTATTCCTGCTTATCACGGCATTAACGGCTTTATTTGGCTCAATCAAATGGCGGCTAGTCTGCATTCAGTCATGCCGCATTTTTATGCGCTTTTAGGAATTTTCATGTCCTGCTTGTGTTTGGGCATTTATTCTTTAAGAAAAAGATACTATGTATAATTTAACACTCAATAGATTTTATTTGTGGTGTTTATAAAAGTCCCAAACCATAATTATAATTTATGCAAGCTATTGAAATTAAAGATTTAATTTGAATTTATTGATTCAAAATTTTATTTGGAAACTTTTTTAAGAAAATGGATTAAGCACAATGTGAATCATTTATGTTATCTATAAGTCTTTATAACGATTGGTATTCAGTCGTGTTTGTCTTGGAATCAATTTGTCCATCACTCTGT
>NZ_NXLP01000156.1:0-1171 GCF_003364125.1 Helicobacter sp. MIT 14-3879 | reverse complement strand
CTCATTATAGCATTTTTGCATTACACCCAAAATATCATCTTTCATCAAACATTGTTCCTCTGTCAAATCTGTTAAAGGCAATGCTATTCCAATAAATTTTAATATAAAAAAATTGGCATACCATTTTGCTGTAAGAATAAGAGCTCTAGAAAGATCATTATCTAATCCATTCACAAAAAATAAAAACTTGTTGTAACTTTTAAGAAAATCATAATAAGATTGGAATTGCTCTTTACTTAATCTATAAGATTTAAAACGAGCATAAGCTAGTTTCCAGTCTAAGTCATTTGTATAAATATGTGCTTTAGCAACAAAAGCCATTAAATACAAGTCTTCTAATCCAAAAAGAGTAGTAGCAAGCAAATCAATTTCTAAGTTATCAATATAGTGTAATAACTCTTTTTCAATTTTCTTACTTCTTTTATCAATATTTTCTTTTTCGTAAAAGTTGTGATAGAGTTCAAGAAACTTATCTTCATCAGAATAGACTCGATAGAGGTTTGTCTCCATTTGCTCAAGCTCTTTTTCATAACTCCATTGATACCACATTATCAATCCCAAAGGTCTATGCAGGAATGAATACATCAAAGCAAATATAAAGATAATGCTAAAAAGTATGACTTTATTTCTTGTGTTTTTGTTATACCAATTTATAAATCTTTTCATTATGCTACATTCTTATCATTATGTATAAGATTACCTATTAATTTATTATTATTTGGGTTAGAATCATTATCAGCTTCTATATGGTGGATATTATCTTTACAAGCTAGAGGCTTTTGTAATTGATAATTATCTTTTAGATTTGTTATACATTTCATAAAGATTTCATTAATCTTAATGATTTCATAACTATAAGTAGCATTAGATAATACACCACCATACCATAGAGGCATTAATCTTGTTGAAGTAAATGTCCTTAAAAATATAGAATGTTCTTTTAGATTTTCATTATTTGAAAAATACTTATGAATTGTATTTAATAATCCACTATCATAATTAATAAGTATGGCATCTTTTAATAGATTGCTATTTTCATATTCATAATCTCTTATTTTTTTAAATAATGCTCTTTCTTTATTGTCTTTATTGGCATCACTTAGTATTGTAGAATCTATCTCATACACATTATCTAAATTTAGGGGCTTTAGATTTTTAGCTCCGGGTGAAT
>NZ_NXLP01000155.1:0-1176 GCF_003364125.1 Helicobacter sp. MIT 14-3879 | reverse complement strand
TCTCTGATAAACAGGAATAACAAATTGTGCATTTTGAGATTTTCCTATAAAGTCTAGTATTTTTGTTGGCTTTGCCTCCATATTTGTATGCTCCTTGTTTCATTAAATTTTTTATAACAAATGCAAGCCTTAAAAGATGCTCTTAAAAAGTTAGAAAGTATAAATCAAAAAGGAAGCAACGCATATGCAAATTTGATTTATACCTTATTACTATCCATATATGAGCTAGAGAAATGTTAGTTATTTACTTAGCAAACTAAAGAGTCCCATAATTGCTCACATTCATCTTCACTCCAAATATAAGCCCTTTGATACATTGGAATCAAGAATCTGTTTTTTGATAAATAGTCAAACTTTAAGTGGTCAGGTAAATAAGGTTTGACAAGAATCAAGAATCTGTTTTTTGACAAATACTCAAACCTATAAATGCTGCTATATTCTTTTGCTAGGGGAATCAAGAATCTGTTTTTTGATAAATACTCAAACTTTAAGTGGTCAGGTAAATAAGGTTTGACAAGAATCAAGAATTTGTTTTTTGATAAATAGTCAAACCTATAAATGCTGCTATATTCTTTTGCTAGGGGAATCAAGAATCTGTTTTTTGATAAATAGTCAAACTATTAGTTTTCCAATCTCAAATCATAGATGAGGAATCAAGAATCTGTTTTTTGACAAATAGTCAAACACACTTTTGCGCTCTGTTTTCATCTCTGCCATTTTCTCTCTTTCTCCTTTTTTTCATAGATTCTATTACAATAAAACAAAAATGTTGAATAATTTACACACCAAACCTAAATCTAATAAATCAAGGGGCTTTAAAAGATAGCTTTTTCTTTTAAGTCTATTTAGATTCAAAGTAGGATAATATTACTTATATATCTATACCCAGAGTATATTCCTAATAATTTATATTTACAATAAATTTACAAGCTTTAAAAATATATTCATCATTGTAATATGGGAATTAATGCTATTAGGCTTTAGCTATTAATACTAGAAATCTATTTAGAACAAAAAAATATTTAGGATTTGAGATGAAAAGATAGGTTTAATTCTAAAATACATTAAAAGATTCTCTATTATGCTTTATACTAGCTTCTTTAAGCTCGTATGCAATATCTAAGGGAGTATAATCTGCATAAACATTATAAAAAAACAATAGGCATAAAAAAGCAT
>NZ_NXLP01000043.1:0-10677 GCF_003364125.1 Helicobacter sp. MIT 14-3879 | reverse complement strand
GTTTTCACTAACGATATTATTTGAAATGATATGAAAATTGATGGTATCATTATCATTGGCATTAACCAATACTGATGTCATCGTGGTTGCTAAGTAGGGAGCAAAATTATTATCTGCACTCAAACATATATCCATTTCATAGCCTTTTTCAATCTAAAATATAGCTTGGGATTTTAGCATAGTTTTTATAAATCACGGATAATTATTGGGTTTAAGATTAGATTGAAATTTATATTTCTAGTGCAGAAAATTATAAGTTTGGGAATCTGAGAATTTGAGTTATGCTATTGGAATATTTTATAAATAACAAGCGGAAAAATGGCAAAGTTGAATTTCAAAAAGGATAGAAAATCCACCTTAAACTTAGAGAAAATATGAGATTTAGATGTGGTGATTATAAGATGAATCGGAGAATAGAATAATGGGTATTTATTAGTTGGTTTGAAAATATTTAACGGCGACCGCGATTGTCTAATCCCTTTTTGACGGCTTTTTCAAGTTCGATTTCAAGTTCGGGATGTTTCTCTTGAAATCTCTTTTGTGTCTCAATGATAATGTCTTTTTGTGCATTCTTATGTAGGGATAGTGCGATAAGAATGTTTTTGATTTTTTGCTTATCAGGTTCTAGCCTATTATAATCTTCAAAGAGCTTATCGATAACTTCTTGCAGATCTTCTAATGTGCTTTGACTGGAGTCTAATACCATCATTACGGTTTCAATGCCAAAGCTGTTTTGTATATCAATGTCAAATTCTCGTTCTTTTGGTTTATTGGATAAAACAAATTTAAATAGCGCGAATATAAAAAGCACAACAACGACAACAAAGCTACCAGCTATAAAGATAATATTCGTAGAATCCATAAACCAACCTTCTATAATATAAACTTGAAATTTACGAACTAGTATTTTATCATAATTTAAATTGATATTGGCTAAATTGATATTTATTAAGGAGAAAAATACAATTATTCTTTATGCAATTAAAAATAGCAATTGGAGTTTGGTGTCAAAAAATTTAATCAGGCAATTTGCTCTTACGCACATCAAGTGATTAGATACAAATTGTTGTCTTCAGATGTTTTGCTCATATCGATATTATGGACAATACAAGTTGTTGAATTGCTTACACAGTTGCTTATAGGCAGATAATAAATGCTTATTAAGAGATAAACATATATTGTCTTTACTTTAGTTTTTTGCTAGAATTGTTGTCATTTTTGATAACTCTATATTGTTGGGTTTATTAAGGCTTTTTATGAAATATTTTCAGGCTTCATGTGATTATGCAGAATTAGCAAAAATCTATGGCACTCCGTTGTATTTATACGATTTAGATTCTATACAGGAACAATACAAAAATATTAAGGCTTCATTTGGTGGGTTTAAATCCCTCGTTTGTTATGCGTTGAAGGCAAATTCAAATCTTAGCATTATTAATGTATTAGCAAAAATTGGCAGCGGTGCAGATTGTGTAAGTTTTAATGAAGTGAAAAGAGCATTATTGGCAGGTATTCCACGTTATAAGATTATTTTTAGCGGTGTGGGCAAAGAAGATTATGAAATCAGAGAGGCACTCAAGGCGGGGATTTTATTTCTTAATGTGGAATCTGAAATGGAATTATTGCGTATTGAGCAAATAGCTAGAGAACTCTTTGAAAGCCCTACGCAAACAAGAGAATCTAACATTGCAGATTGTTCAGGTAATTCTCTCGCTCAAGCTAGAATATCTATTCGCGTAAATCCAGATGTTGATGCCAAAACGCATCCTTATATCTCTACAGGATTGCATGAAAACAAGTTTGGTTTAGATATACAAACCGCTAAAAGGCTTTACCTTTATGCACATAAAAGCCCCTATCTCAATCCCGTAGGAATTCACTATCATATTGGGTCGCAGATTTTAGAATCTAGCCCACTTTTAGAATCTACTCATAAGATTTTAGATTTAGCAAAAAGTTTATTGAGTGCAAATATCGAACTAAAATTTTTTGATATTGGAGGAGGGTTTGGTATCAGTTATAATGATGAAACCCCTTTTGATATGGCTGGTTATATTAGTCAGATTGTGCGGCATATTGATGCACTTGATTTGACTGCAATCTGTGAGCCGGGAAGATTTATTGTAGGAAATAACGGTGCAATTCTCACTCGTGTTTTAGGGGAGAAAAGGACAAGCAACAAGAAATTTATTATTATTGATTGTGCTATGAATGACTTATTGCGACCAAGTCTTTACCGCGCCTATCATCATGTTTCATATTTAGGATCTGGGCAAGGTGAGCAACCTGACACAAATAAAACACTAGAAAAATGTGATATTGTAGGAGCAATTTGTGAAAGTGGCGACTATATCGCAAAAGATAGAGAATTACCAATATGTCAAAAAGGGGATTTGCTACTAATAGAGTCTAGCGGAGCTTATGGTTACAGTATGGCAAGTAATTATAACTCTCGCTTGAAACCAGCGGAAGTGGGAATAAGTAAAGATAAGCATTTTCTTATTAGAGACAGAGAGACTTTTGATGAGAGTGTTCAAAGTGAATTACGATATTTGAACAACAATAAATTTTCTGTATGATAAAATGCCTATCGACATAAATAGTGAAAATGCTTTATTGCGATATAAGTTCTGCAGAGTGTAAAACGCTATTAAGTTTTGGATTCTGAATGATTTATTGTTATCAATCTCATGATACTTAATAGATTCTGTCAATGTGATTTTACTTCATTTTTTTGCAACAGAACCTGTCTCTACTACATTCATACCGGGTTGTAGTTTTTTAAGATTACTAGTGATGAGAATATCACCATTTTTTAATCCACTTACAACGAGAATATCATTATTCTTAAGTGTTTTGCCAAGTGTTACTCTTGTGGCGGTGGCTTTACCATCTTTTAGCAGATAAACATAACTGCCGTCTTTATCTTGCATCAGTGTATTTTGTGGGATAGCAATAGAATCATTTGCCTCAAAGCCTTCAAGCTTAATGCGCACAAACTGATTGGGCAATAGTTTATATTCATCATTATCGATGATTGCGCGAGCTTTAATGGATGAAGTTTGTGAATCTAGTACACTGTCAATGAAATCCACTTTACCCTTTTTACTGTAAGGCAATCCATTGCCTAAGATTAAATTTACAGCGATATTTTCTTTTTGTAAGCCGCGCATATAATAAAAATCACTGCTAGGAATAGAGAATTCAATGTAAATTGGATTTAATTGTGTAATAGTGGCAAGAACGCTGTTTGCCCCGCTTCTGCCTACAAGATTCCCTATATCATAGCCTCTCATGCCGATTCTGCCTGTAATGCTTGCCAACACATCTGTATAACCCAAGTCAATAAGGGCGTCATCAAGAGAAGATTTTGTATTAGCAACATTTGCTTGAGCAGTCTGGTAATTGTAGAGACTATCATCGTACTGGTCGACGGTTAATACACCTTGCTTATAAAGTTTTTCTACTCTTTTCCAATCCTTTGTGGTTTTATTGAGATTGGCGAGAGCTGCTTCATATTGTGCGCGTGCCATATTCACCTTTGCTGCATAACGTGTGGGGTCTATTTTAAAAAGTTTTGTGCCTTCTTGCACAATGTCCCCTTCCTTAAAATTTTGCTCCATTAAAATTCCTTCAACACGCGCATAAATTTCCGCACTTTGCAGGCTTTTTAATCTTGCAGGATATTCAAAATCAAGCATGATATTGTGAGTTTGGATTGTTTGGGTATTAACAGATAAAGAAGCGACATTTGCTTGTTTTTGTTCTTCAGAGCAGCCAAATAATAACATTGCAAGCAAAATGATAGACAACGTGTTCAATACAAAACAGTAAGGAATACCGATTTTAGCTGACAATAATCTCATAAATTTTCCTTAGGTTAGATAATCTTCTATTGGTTTGTTTTTTGAGTAAAATCTATAAGCGCAAATAAATATTGAATTATATACATAAATATCTTAATAAACAAACCTAAATATGAGATGGCTTGTAAATTTCATAATTTATATTAACAGAATCTGATATTGCGACAGGCTTATAGACTGATGAAATGAATTACAAGCAATAAGCCCATACAAATGTATTCCCTTGCATCTCCACTTATGCGATTGAGACTGTGTGAAATGGAGTTGCTTGGGCAAAACATACTTGCCTATGACGACACCAACACTCTATGCAGCATTTGGTATTTTGTGAGAGATTAAAACAATAAGAGATTGTAAGTAATTATAAAAATAAACATGACTATGATAAGTGAAGATGAGCAGTAAAGCTATCTGATGAGAATCACAACAATCAATTCATTGACTTAAATGGCTTCTTGTCAAGTTGATTTTTTTACTTCATTCTATCTTGTATAACACAATGCTCAATCCCCCCTTTATTTTTACTGATTTCAGAATATGTGTATTGCAAGTATTTCCGATAGTGAGTGAAGAATTTTGGCAATTAAGACATAGAGTCTTAAATTATAGCTTTCAGCTTAGAGAGTTATCCCAAGATAAACCTATCGTTTTAGACGCTAAATCTTGTGTAAATAGTTCTTGTTTGTGAATAGTCTAGTTATTTTTAGATTCTATTGCCTTTGTTGCTGTAGTAGTAGCTGCACTCTTTAGTAATTGTATGTCATTTTTTTGCGTGTTCTTAGATTGTCCTAAGAATATGCCCTTTCTTTCAATAACTAACTCATCAGAGACAATCGCGCCTTCTAATCTGCCATTTGGCATGATTTCAATGCTTTTTGCCTCGATATTTCCAACTACCTTCCCACTAATAATGACTTTTTGTGCGAAAATATCGCCTATAACTATGCCTGTTTTCCCAACCATTACGGTATTTTTGGAATGGATAGTGCCTTCAAATTCGCCATCGGTGTGAAAATGACAATCTGTAGTTACTTCTCCCTTAAATTTAGTATTTGCTGCGATAATTGTGGCAGCTCCTGTTTCTTTCCCAGTAGGTTGTTTATTATCTGGAGCAAAGAATGCCATGATATTCTCCTTTCTTTCTCAAAAATTGAATTAAAGTTTTGCATTTCCCATGAAACAAAATTCATGGGTTCAATAGGTTGTCCCAAGAATCTAATTTCATAGTGCAAGTGGGGTCCTGTGCTAGTTCCAGTAGAACCTGTCAGCGCAACAAGTTGTCCTTTTTTCACAAATTGTCCTCGCTGCACTTTTATATCATTTAAATGTGCATAATAGGTGCGAAATCCAAATGAATGTGATATTTTCACAAGCTTACCATATCCACCATTACCGCCATTACTAGCCCAATCTACTACTCCGTCTGCTGTGGCATAGACAGGCGTATTCATAGGTGCTATTATATCAGTGCCAGTATGAATATGGTAAATATGAAGTATAGGGTGATAACGTTTTCCATAGGGTGCAGAGATATGCAGAGGAATATGTATGGGGGCACCATTTGGAATAAATTTCATAATAAAGAATTTCTGTAAAGCAGTGATTGAAGTCGTATCAATTCGATTAAGCAGGCTAGAATCTTCATTGCTTATAAACTTTTCATTATAAATGAGATTCTCATTTTGCATTTCATCTTGTAAATTTGGATTGATGTCCTTTGTCTCACCAATGATACTGCTCTCAAGATTCTCAAATCTATCACCTATAAGTGCAATTTCTTCATTTTTGGCTTGAATAGCTTTGTTAAGCTCTTCATTGTGTTTTTGCATATCAACAAATTTTGCGCTTATATATGCGTTACGCATTTTAATAATGTCAATTTCTTGCTTAACAACAGTGATGCTAATATAAACAAAAGCACCCGCACTTAGAATAAAAGTGAGCAGATAACCTACTAACTGCTTAAAAATCATATCCACATTGATAAAACGTGAGCCGTATGAATCAGTTAGCATAATCACAAGACGCTTGTCAAATTTCATGGCAAATCTTTGTATTTAGGTATTTAATTAATTGAGCTATCTTGACTGTTTTTTGCGTCTGATATGAAAGAATTAACTAATTGAGAATCTTGGATTGAAAAAGTTTTATTTGGCGCAGTATTATTAATATTCTCTTGCGGAGATAACATAGCATTAGATGACTTAGTCCTATCGGCATGATGAATATGTCTTATTGCGTTATTAATCATAGGGGTAGTGTTATAATTGGTTACCGTCATAAGGTCTTTTGGAGATTCTGTAATCAGATTATTAATATCTGTGTAGGCAAAATGTGAGTATATGTCATTGAGTTTTAGAATATCATTTAATGCCCACATAAGGCTTTTTAAATCAATATTGGCATTTTGGTTGGATTCAAAAATTGCACCGAAATTTTGTTCGTCCCAATCAATAAAAGATAATGTATCTAGCCCTTCGCTTAGAAATCTGACCTCATAATATAGGCTAATATGATTCTTACCGGGACTAGCAGTTGTATAACCTATAATATCTCCTTTGCTAATGAAGTCTCCCTTTTTTACAGTCACTTTATCTAAATTGGTATAGGCTGTACTAAAGCCTAGCGCATGTACGATTCTTACGAGATTTCCATAACCATATTTTTGATTGTCATCGCGTATAGATTCTACAGTGCCATCGGCAGTAGCAACAACAGGTTGGCTATTGCCTGTGTAATAGTCATAGCCCATATTAACAAAATTACTCAATGGAGAATAGCCTACGGTCATCAGACTAGAGTCATAGGCTTTACGTTTGGTTTTTTGCTTCATTTCAAAAAGCTCTAAAGGATTGCCATTTGGGATAACTTGTAAGATAGTAGCTTTTTGTGTGGATTCTAGTTTATCTAAGTCCAAGTCTTGTGAGGAGGTTTTCTCATTATTGTAGTTGCGCATCTCCATCATGTTTTCTAAATCATTGAGTTTTTCTTTAATAACTAGAAGTTCTTGGGATTTACTCTCTATATCATCTTGTAGAAAAAGATTTTGTTCATGGATACTTTGGAATTGACTGAATGCGTCTTGTTTAGCAATTTTCATATTCTCAAGTTGTTGAGTAATTGAGTTCATAATAAAGTACCCTCCAATGATAAGACACAATAAAATAACTCCTGCATAAGCAATAACTTTTTGCATAACTTTTGTCATAGTGAATTGTTTTGAACCATTCTCATCAACAATTGTTATCATGAGTTTATCTTTTTGTTCCATTCACCTTCCTTGAGAGAGTTCCTGTAAATTTGACTATCTTAAGGTGTTTCATTAATAGAGGTTCTTAAGCTGTTATACCAAAGCAAAAAACTTTCTATCAATGAAAAACTGCCAAACACTAAATATTTTTTTGTTGATTCTAAAAAACTAATCCTAGATTGTATCGAATTTTTACTCAAATAATCAAGATTCTGTTGATTTAGACTGAAAAAACTATAAGGAATACTTAATTTTTCAATAATTTTTATCATTGTCTGCTTTTCTAAGATTCGAGGATGTGCAACTTCAAAAAGAATTATTTTTTCTATACTGTTCTTAAAAATGTTTAAAATTTTTGCTACTTCTTTACCTTTGTAGCTATTATAGACTAAGATAAATTTCTCTCTACCTATATGGTTTTTTATTTCCTGCAACACTGCTTTTGCAGCCATTTCATTGTGTCCAACATCTAACATAATATGATGATTTAAAATCTCAAATCGCCCTCGTAAATTTAGCCTAGATTGCGTAAGATTAGCCTTTGCTATATGCTGATTGATATAGCACAATACAAGATTAGCAAGGGCAAGATTCTCTTGCAGGAAGTAGGGGAAGTTGTATTGCTGACTTAGATTTCTTACTTCTTGTGCAGATATATCTTTTTTAGTCAGATAATGAATTGAGCCTATTTTGCGCGTTGTGGCTGTTAGGTTTGCCAACATTTCTAATACGTCATCTTCCTGAAAATGTGTAAAGATTTCACCCTGCGCAGCAAGAAGTTTTGTTGTTGCAATGGCTTGCAAATCATTTCCCAATAAATCCTTATGGTCAATGCCAATACGGGTAAAAATAGTTACATGATAATCCAATACAGAAGTGCTGTCATATTCTCCCCCAACACCTGCCTCCATAACTAGAAATTCACATTTTTTCGCTAATACGCATGCTAGGAATGTGGCGTATTCAAAATAACTAGCTTCACCAATGAAGTCCAACTGTTGTAAAAATATATGAGCAGATTCTAGGTCTTGATGGCTGATGATAGAATCATTCAAATAAAATCTTTCTCTGAAATCGAATAAATGGGGTGAAGTAAAGTGTAATACGCGAAAGCCAGATTCAAAAAGGCTTTGTGCAATAAATCTCCCCGTGCTTCCCTTACCATTTGTGCCAATGATATGAATATTAAAAGATTTTAAGCAGAGATAAGGCTTAAGTTTGGCAAAAATTCTCTGGGATCTTGAGGGTTCAAAAATCGTATATTCTTGTGCTTTAGATTCCATATAATCATAGATACTTGGAATCTCTAAGGAAGAAGGCTTTGAACTTTGAATCCGTGTTAGGGGAGATTTGGAGCTATTTGACATCAAGATTCCTTATAATGTAGCTAAAGTTGTATTATAATATTATTTAGGCTTTATGATTCTGCAAATAAGAACAATTAAGGTTAAGCTTTTGTGTTAGAATATGGCTTTCTAGTCCCACTTATTTTGTGGAGGTATCAATGAGTAATATTATCAATGCGACTTCTAAAATTATGCGATATGTGCTACATGGAATTGGCTTTTCTATGCAGAGTTTGGAATCAATACTTAAGAATAATATCTACACCAAAGTTTCTTTTTTATTCTTTGCTGCATTTGCATTATTACAAGCTCAAACTAACGACCCTGTAGAGGTTATTCGTTTGGGACCAGATTCTACTACCAGCACTATTACATCTCCTCAAACACCAAAAAGCTGGGAGAATCTTGATGTGCTTAATGTTGATGAGGTTCGTGGTGTGCAAGATTCTCAATTAACACAGAATCCACAGATTCAACGTTCAAAATCAAGACAAACAGCCTACAAACTTGACCCAAAATTCAAAGAACTATTCACACAGTGTGTGAATAATGATAAAGTGGCATGCCAACAGGCTTTAGCCTTTGCAGATAAAAATTCTACACAATGCAATCTCAATAGTACTGAAGTGTGTCGTGCTTATGCACAAGTATTTCTTATTCATAATCAAAGACAAAAAGCATTAAATGCGAGACAAATTGCTTGCAATGGAGACAATGCTACCGCGTGTGTTGAAGCATGGCAACTTCATAAAACAGGCAAAGGTATTAAGAAGAATGCTAAGCAAGGATTCGCTCTCCTCACTCGCTCTTGTGAATTTAAGAATGCGGAAGCTTGTTATGAATTAGCAGGTTACTATCGCACAGGTGTTGGCGCAGAGCTTAACCTTAAAAAAGCTAAAGAATTATATAGTAAGTCATGCGATTTGGGTAATTCTAGTGCTTGCGATGCTTATAATGAATTTTTATAGATTTTAATCAATTTTTATTAGAAAGGCTAAGGCTTTAAGGGCATACTTTGATTGGGCAAAGAATATTGAATATTGGAATCTTAAAAGGCAGTTCAACAGAGATTAACTTGAGATGGTTTGTAGCAACATGAGCAGCTAATTTAATGTTAGGTTGGGTCAGTATCACAAACATTAACAGTTGTGTCTTAACTTTGTCTATTTGAGAGATTTTCATAGTGAGCAGTATCATGGATTCTCAATGGAGGCATTTGCATTGAGAATACAACATATTTTATCATTTACAATTAGGGGGACTTTATGTTGTTTAAACGCAAAAGAAGAACGCGTATTCATGGATCTTTGCGAGATTTGGTGCGAGAAAATAGACTAGATATACATGATTTTATCTATCCCTTATTTGTCGTGGAAGGACAAAGAATTAAGAATGAAATGCAGTCTATGCCCGGAGTCTTTCAGATGAGTTTAGACAATATTCTCAAAGAATGTGAAGAATTACAACGACTTGGAATCTTGCACATTTTATTATTTGGAATTCCGCACTCTGATAAAAAAGATTTGCAAGGCAGCGAAGCTTATAATCCAGATTCTATTATTCCACAAAGCATTCGTGTTATTAAGCAGAAATTTCCTGATATGTTTATTACTGCTGATGTGTGTTTTTGTGAATATACCAATCACGGGCATTGTGGCATTTTAGATTCTGTCTTGCATACTGTAGATAATGATAAAACGGTTGAGATTCTCATTAAACAAAGTCTCATTTTGGCGCAAAGTGGTGTGGATATGCTCGCTCCAAGTGCCATGATGGACGGGCAGATTATCAGTATGCGAAAAGCCCTTGAGGACAATGGCTTTTGGTATCTACCTATCATGAGCTATTCAACTAAGTTCGCGAGCGCATATTATGGACCTTTTCGTGAAGTTGCTCAAAGTACCCCTAGCTTTGGTGATAGAAAGGGCTATCAGGAGGATAGTGCCAACCGCAGAGAAGCAATCCTTGAAAGTCTTAATGACGAAGAAGAAGGTGCTGATATTCTCATGGTGAAACCAGCATTAGCTTATCTTGATATTGTGCGCGATATTCGAGAAAGGAGCTTGTTGCCCCTTGCGGTTTATAATGTAAGCGGTGAATATGCGTTATTAAAAGCGGGACAAAGATTGGGTGTGATTGATTATGAAAAAGTAATGCTTGAGAATCTACTTGGATTTAAACGCGCTGGCGCGGATATTATTATTAGTTATCACGC
>NZ_NXLP01000154.1:0-1274 GCF_003364125.1 Helicobacter sp. MIT 14-3879 | reverse complement strand
TATTTTACCCAAAGAAATTAAAGATCTCTTTTGTCAATTGCCTAACTCTAAAACTCAATTTAATAACATTCCTGCACTTCTGCACGAGGAGGCAAAGGAGAATGAAAAAATTATTCGATACAGAGTTCGTGAGATTATAGATTTACGACAAACTATGAAAGTTGGCACAAAATTGCTTGATAACGCGATGACAAACTCAAGGCATAAAGAGTAAAATCGAAATACGCAATAAACATACTTCAATGGCATGAACAAATATTATTCTTGCAGTATTCAAACCTATTGTCTTCTTGCTTTGTTTTGGGAGAGAATCTTGATGGCAATAGAATTCTTATCATCATTAACATAACGCACAGTAAAATAAATAATGTATTTAGGGGATTTATCGCCTTTTTTATCACGCCAACCATATCCAAAATCCTCTAACACTTCAGTATAATAATTTGCTACACAGATTCTGGCTTGCTTGGCGGAATCTATTCCTTGAGATTGTATATTATCCACATGAGAAGTGAGCTTGGAAATTATAAAGGGTTGAGTTTCTTTCCATAGTGTAAGAAACTTAGCTTCTGCTTGTGTACCACGCATATATCTTTCTTCTTGCGCCCTCATTTCTGCATGAAATTCAAAACTTGCTTGTGAGATTTTATTATAAACAGATTCATGAGTACAAGGTGGTGGTTGTATGTTTTGCATTTTTCGTGCATATACTTGCTGCGCACGTATAGAATCTGCTTGAGCGAACTCACCTTTTGTTTGATACGGGCTTTCTGCCAAGATGGTAATGCTTGGGGAATCATTTCTACATTCTAATCGATAAGTTATGGTATATTGAGGGGATTTATCGCCTTTTTTATCGCGCCAACCATATCCAAAATCCTCTAACACTTCAGTATAATAATTTGCTACACATATCCGATGTTTCTTATCGTTACCTACAGACTGCTCTCTGATATTACTCACATGAGAAGTAAGTTTAGGAAGGATAATTTTACGCGTCTCTCTCCAAAGTTCTGTAAAATTTTGACTTGCCTCTTCACCCTTTAATCGACCTTCCTCTTTAGAACGAAAGTTTGCATGAGATTCAAGACTAGCGGCAGCAATCTTTTGCGTTATTACTCTACTACTGCATGCCAATCTTGCTTGACACTGCTGTGTGTTTGGACTAACATCTCGTTGTGTTTGTCCGCTCCGTGAAGCAACTTGTGTTTTACTACTAGATTGAGAATCTTGGCTAGATTGCTTTCTGTTTTGAGAACTTTGTGTGATGTTAG
>NZ_NXLP01000042.1:0-10916 GCF_003364125.1 Helicobacter sp. MIT 14-3879 | reverse complement strand
ATTCTACTTGATACTTTAAAACAAGATTTAAGAAATATGAATGAGATTTTTAAGATAAGAAACGAGTTAAGAAAAGAGAAGATTAAGATTAATATGGAGTTTTATCGCAAAATCACTTAATCCATATTCTTTTATTTGTCTTCATAAGAGAAACAAGGAATTACTCTTAGACTTAAGACACATAGAATCCTTAAAGAATCCTAGCTTATCCTAATCTTATCACCTCTCCTTATCCCTACCAAACACTATTATCTTTTAACACAAAATCTTACTTAGATTCTACGCTTAAATTTACACTTGTCATTACTTAAGGCTTTAGCCGAAGTATCTCTAACAGAATCTTTTAAGATTCTTTAAATCTCTTTATTCTATTTAATCCCTTAACTCTCTTATGCTTTGTTTTCTTTTATTCTTACTCTTTTGATTCTCTATTACTCTCTTAGATTCTCTTAATTCCTTTCTCGCTTTGAGAATCTTTGCTCTTTAAAGATTCTAGTAGAAGAGAATCTTAGAGATTCTTCACCTGCTAAAGCAGGTTCAGAATCTCTCATTGTAGAATCTCTTCTACTAGATTCTAAAAATATAGAATCTGATGGGATAAAAAATCTCTCTCTGATTATGTGCTTCATTAATATTTCATAAATCTTTGTTTGATTAAAGAATCTTTAAAGAGCAAAGATTCTCAAAGTGAGAAAAGCATTAAGAACTAAGCATTAAGAGAATCTAAGAGATTGAGATTCAAACATAAGAAAGAATAAGAGAGATTAAAGAGATTAAAAGAGTAAGAGAACCTAAGCATTAAGAACTAAAAATTCTAAAAGAGCAAAGAATCTCAAAGTGAGAAAAACATTAAGAACTAAGCATTAAGAGAATCTAAGAGAATAAGAGAGTGATAGAATCAAAAGAGTAAGAGAAAATAGAAAACACAACATAAGAGATTAAATAGATTAAATAGATTAAAGAGATTAAATAGATTAAGGGATTTAAAGAATCTCTCTGTCTTATTCTCTCATATTGAATCAATAAGCCCTATTTTCTGTCTTGAATCAAGAAAGCCTTGTTGAGTTGCAAATCTCTTTACTGAGAATATTAGTTAGAATCTTGTATGCCTCATTCTCTATGATACTTTGAGATTCTGTGTGTGATTAAAGATTCTAAGCAAGGTGCTAGAATGAGAGATTATCTTAAAAAAGTAGATTTATAGGCTAGAGACTTAAGCTTTTCTTATAACCTAAAGCCTTAAGCTCTTAAATTAAAGCTTAAAATAATATCATCAACAAAGCAAAGAGTAAGGGTGAGAGACAATGAGAGAAAGAGGCGCATTACTACGCAAAAGCAAGGGTGAGAGGCAATGAGAGATAAAGGCGTATTACTACGAGAGTAAGAGAATAGAAAAAGTTAAATTGAACAATTATTTCTATTTTTATTCATTTACTACGCAAAGGTAAGGTTGAGAGGCAAGATCCTATTTATGCAAAAGCAAGGGCAAGAGTAAGAGAAGAGAAAAAGAAGCGTATTATTATGTAAGGGTGAGAGACAAGGACGCATTACTACATAAAAGCAAGAGTGAGAGGCAATGAGAGATAAAGGCGTATTACTACGAGAGTAAGAGAATAGACAAAGTTAAATTGAACAATTATTTCTATTTTTATTCATTATTATGCAAGAGTAAGGGTGAGAGGCAATGAGAGACAAGGACGCATTACTACGCAAGGGTGAGAGGCAAGAGCGTATTACTACGCAAGAGCGAGTGTTAAGAGTGAGAGCAAGAGAATAGACAAAGTTAAATTGAACAATTATTTCTATTTTTATTCATTATTATGCAAAGGTAAGGTTGAGAGGCAATGAGAGATAAAGGCGTATTACTACACAAAAGCAAGAGTAAGGGTGAGAGGCAATGAGAGATAAAGGCGTATTACTACACAAAAGCAAAGGTGAGAGGCAATGAGAGATAAAGGCGTATTACTACGAGAGTGAGAGAATAGAAAAAGTTAAATTGAACAATTATTTCTATTTTTATTCATTATTATGCAAAAGCAAGGGTGAGAGAAGAGAAAAAAGAAGCGTATTATTATGTAAGGGTGAGAGACAATGAGAGAAAAAGGCGCATTACTACGCAAGGAGTGAGAGTTAAGAGTGAGAGTGAGAGAAGAGAAAAAGAAGCGTATTACTACAAAGCCTCTCTATCCTTATAAACCTGCTTGATAGCATAGGGAATAAAGCCCTAATTTCTGTTTTGGCAATACACTCTTGCAATGTGTTTCATAGATGTGTTAAGGCTTTATCTTAAATATCTTGTGTTATGATTCCATTAAACTCAAATTTATCAAAAGGAAAATGGGCTAGCTTATCGACGTAGTCAAAATCACTAAGATAGGGGGCAGGGTTTTGTCAGCCCTGCTAGCAAGAGCGTGCCTCTTATTATTAACAAAGATTATTATCAAAGAAAAGGCGGAGAATGAAGCACCTTACTTGGCAAGGCTCTTTCTTTTGAAAATCTTAATTATCAAAAAGGCGGAGAATGAAGCACAAAGACCATTATAACGATGAGTATATTGTAGAATTATCACGCAAGATTTATGCGGTTTGTCCTACCTTTGATACGCAAAAATTTTGCCATTTGCTGCAAGGGCAGCTTGAAGATAAGGAATTGTTTGCGCGTTTTGATTGCATTGTTGATGCGATTGTCGCGACAATGGGAAATGATTATGCGCAAAATATCCATTGCTTTAGCGAACTGCTTGGCGAGGAATTACCCAAAGCAGAGGGAATGTTTAGCTTTGGTTGGTGGCTGTGGCCAATTGGTAGGTATGTGGAGCGGTATGGGAATGAGGATTGGCGTTTGTCGCTAAGTTTTATCAAAGAGCTTACCAAGCGATTTACAGGTGAATATGCAATTCGCCCCTTGCTTAAAGAGCACCCAAGAGAAGTTATGGACGCGCTGATTGGCTGGAGCAAGGAGGATAATGTGCATATCCGCAGACTAGCGAGTGAGGGGATAAGAATCTCTCTCCCTTGGTCGCAAAAGCTGCTTGTAGCCCTTGAGGAGTTTGAGAAAACCACGATTATTTTGACGAATTTGAAAGATGATTCACAAAAGTTTGTGCAAAAAAGCGTGGGCAATAATTTGAATGATTTATTTAAAGAAGCACCACAAAAAGCCTATTGGCTGATTGAAAAATGGAGGCAAACTACGTCAAGCAAGGCTTGTGAGTGGATTATCAAACACGGAATGAGAAATCAAAATAAAGATAAAAGAAAGCAATTAAGATAATAGGATAGATTCTTAAAGCTAATTTAAGGTTTGTGCCAATCTCATACAATCCATATTTAATTGTTTGCATATTAATCTGTCGTTATTTAAGGTTTATAGCCTCTCACGCTGAAGCTAGGACTAGGATAGATTCTTAAAGCTAATTTAAGGTTTATAACCAACCTCATACAATCCATATTTAATTGTTTGCATATTAATCTGTCGTTAAGCTTTATAGCGTCTCACGCTGAAGCTAGGACTAGGCTAAATTCTTAAAACTATCGTTATTTAAGGGAAGTGAAGCGACCGAAATATCTCCTTAGTAAATAGAGATGTTTTTCCGCAACGAGTTTGACATTCGCCCTAGAGATTATCAAACACGGAATGAGAAATCAAAATAAAGATAAAAGAAAGCAATTAAGATAATAGAATAGATTCTTAAAGCTATCATTAAGGTTTATAGCCAACCTCATACAATCCATATTTAATTGTTTGCATATTAAGCTGTCGTTAAGCTTTATAGCCTCTCACGCTGAAGCTAGGACTAGGCTAAATTCTTAAAGCTAATTTAAGGTTTATAGCCAACCTCATACAATCCATATTTAATTGTTTGCATATTAATCTGTCGTTAAGCTTTATAGCCTCTCACACCAAAGCTAGGACTAGGCTAAATTCTTAAAGCTAATTTAAGTTTATAACCAACCTCACACAATCCATATTTAACATTGTTTGCATATTAAGCTGTCGTTAAGCTTTATAGCCTCTCACGCTGAAGCTAGGACTAAGCTAAACCCTCAAAACTATCGTTATTTAAGGGAAATGAAGCGACTGAAGTATCTCCTTAGTAAATAGAGATGTTTTTCCACAACGAGTTTGACATTCGCCCTAGAGATTATCAAACACGGAATGAGAAATCAAAATAAAGATAAAAGAAAGCCATAAGATAATAGAATAGATTCTTAAAGCTATCATTAAGGTTTATACCAACCTCATAAAGATAATAGGATAGATTCTTAAAGCTAATTTAAGGTTTGTGCCAATCTCACACCAAAGCTAGGACTAGGCTAAATTCTTAAAGCTAATTTAAGGTTTATAACCAACCTCACACAATCCATATTTAATTGTTTGCATATTAAGCTGTCGTTAAGCTTTATAGCCTCTCACGCTGAAGCTAGGACTAAGCTAAATTCTTAAAACTATCATTATTTAAGGGAAATGAAGCGACTGAAATATCTCCTTAGTAAATAGAGATGTTTTTCCTCAACGAGTTTGACATTCGCCCTAGAGATAGCGGGCTTTGACAAATTTGTCGTTAAGTTTTTTCTTTTATGGCAAGAGAATAACACAAATAGAGATATTTTGCTTTTCTTAAACTTGGTAAAGCTGATGTCTTTGTTCTTTTGGGCTTTGATAAATAGAGATGTTTTTCCTCAACCAACAATCCAACTAGCCTTTAGAGACGCTAACCTTGACAAATTAAGTCTGTGAAATAAAGATACTTTTCTTAACTTAAGGCTTTGTTATGACGGAAGTCTGCTCTCATTGTTGAATGATTTACTCTCATACTGAATAATCAACTCTTTAGAATCTAGTATAAGAGATTCTACAATGAGAGATTCTTTAGCCTTGCTACGCAAGACTTCAGAATGACAATTTAACTTTTATCTTTGTAAAGTTATCTTGTCATTACTTAAGCAAAGCGAAGTATCTCTAACAGAATCTTTTAAGATTCTTTAAATCTCTTTATTCTATTTAATCCCTTAACTCTCTTATGCTTTGTTTTCTTTTATTCTTACTCTTTTGATTCTCTATTACTCTCTTAGATTCTCTTAATGTTTTTCTCACTTTGAGAATCTTTGCTCTTTAAAGATTCTAGTAGAAGAGAATCTTAGAGATTCTTCACCTGCTAAAGCAGGTTCAGAATGACAAAGTAGATTGATTATTTAAGTATTCAAAATGACAAGAAACTAAAATGTTATTTTGAGAATTCTTCAGTCATGTAAAGCCAAGACTTCAAAATAACAATGTGAAATATCTATTTTGTCATACTGAGCTTTGCTTGCATAGCGAAGTATCTCTAAAGGATTTAACAAAAGATTCTACAATAAGAGATTCTTCGCTTGTTTCACAAGCTCAGAATGACAAAGTGAAAAACATTAATGACAAAATGAGAGATGCTAATGACAATGAAAAGTCCATTAATGACAAAGTAAAGGATTCTAGCATTCTCCCTCCCACGAGCGAAGCTACAAGCCCCACTTGTAAAAATGACAATGAAAAATTCCAAAATAAAATCTATCCAAACTACACCATTCGCACCCTAAAGGAGAGTTTCTTAAAAACAGGACGTCTTGATAGCGAGTATTACCAAAGTAAATATGATAAAAATGAAAAGCTAATAAAACATTATAAAAATGGCTATTGTCATTTGAAAGACTTGGTTTTAGAACAATCAGGTGGATTTGCATTTTCTAGTGACGGGTATTTAGAGAATGGAAATTTAGCATTAATTAGAATCAATAATATTAAAAACGCAAATTTGGATATGAGTAATGCTGTATATCTTACAAATGAAGCTCAAAATCTAAGCCCGAGAGATAAGGTTAAAATAGGCGATATTCTTATCTCTATGTCAGGCAGTGTGGGATTGGCTTGCGTGGTAAGAGAGGACATTAATGCTATGATAAATCAAAGGATACTAAAAATTGCTATTAGTGGGTTTAGCCAAGAGGTGCTAGTGATATTATTAAACTCTATCATAGCAAAATTGCAGTTTGAAAGAATGGGGACAGGAGGGGTGCAAACTAATTTATCAAGTAAAAATATTCTTGAAATTCTCATTCCACTTCTTGATATTGAAACTCAACAAAAAATAGAATCTAAAATCACACAAAGCATTGCACTAAGGGCAAAAAGCAAGGCATTGTTAAAAGAGGCTAAAGTAAAAGTAGAGGCAAAGATTTAATAAACTTTTATAATAGAATAGTTAGCCTTGTCCTATTCTTGTGAATCTAGCCTGTCATCTTTGTAAGTATAGGTAATAGCAGTTGTCATTACTTTGGGCAAAGCCCGAAGTATCCAACAATGCCAATGATAAAGATATTTCATCTTTTGCTAAGCCTCGTGCGTTGTGATAGCAATTCACCCAAGCTCGCAAATAAGATAAATTAGATTTGCAAGAACCTGATAAAATAAATTCTCATTCATAATGACAAATAAGAATCCCTGTCATTGTGAAGTCTCTTGCAAATGCCCTTTGTCATTGTGAAGTCTCTTGCAAATTCCCTTTGTCATTTTAAAGCTTTGCGTAGCAAGGCTGAAGAATCTCTTATTATGGAATCTTTAAGATACTTCGGCTAAAGCCTTTAGTAATGACAAGTGTAAATTTAACCTTAGAATCTAAGTCAAGTTTGAGGATTTAGAGATGTTTCGGGCTTTGCTCAAAGTAATGACATTAGTTTATCTTTTGAGTTTGAGAATTTGAGGATTCAGAGAGACTTCGCTCTCTGCTGTATTGGCTGTATTGCTTTTAAAAAACAGAGCTTAATTCTATAATTTATTCTTATAATTTATTCTTGACAGAGACTAGCTATCAGGCTGTATAATTGCATAACTATAATAAAAGGAGAAATAATGCACAAACAAGATACAAATCGTAGAGAGTTTCTAAAAACTACTAGCATAATAGGCATAGCTTTAGGGGCTTTTAGCTTTGGTGGGGGTTTTGTGCCACTTCTTGCTAGAGAGCCTATTAGCTCCCTGCCCAAACGCACACTTGGCAAAGGAAGCTATGCCCTTGAGGTCTCTGCCCTCGCCTTTGGCTGTATGGGGCTAAACTACCACCGCAGTCAAAATCTCTCTAAAAATGAAGCAAGAAAAATCCTAGAAGCCGCTATCAATGCGGGTATCACACTCTTTGATACCGCTCAAGTCTATGGACCAGATACAAATGAGATTTTAGTAGGCGAACTGCTTAAGCCCTACAATAAACGCATTTTTATCGCAACTAAATTTGGCTTTGGCAAAGAGGGGGATAAAGCGGGTGATTGGGTGCTTGATTCCTCCCCTAAACGCATTCGTGAAGTCGTGGAAAACTCACTTAAACGTTTGCATTTGGAGCAAATCCCGCTTTTGTATCAGCACAGAGCTGACCCCAAAACGCCTATTGAGGAGATTGCAAGCACGGTTAAGGAGCTTATCAAAGAGGGTAAAGTCGCTCGTTTTGGCGTCTGTGAATTGAGTGCGACTACCATACAAAAGGCTCATAGAATCTGCCCCATTACCGCCGTGCAAAGTGAATATCACCTAATGTGGCGTAATGTGGAGAGTGAGCTATTCCCTACTTTAGAAAAGCTTGGCATTGGCTTTGTGGCTTATAGCCCTCTAAATCGTGGGTATCTAAGCGGCAAACTCAATAAAAATTCTACATTTGACCCTACAAATGATAATCGCCAGACACTGCCACGATTTGAACCTAATGCAATGGAGGCAAACTATCAAATTATAGAGATTCTCAAAGCATTTGGCAGGGGTAAAAATCCTCATTCAAAGGATAAAAATGCCTCACCCGCTCAAGTGGCTATCGCTTATCTTCTAGCTAAAAAGCCCTACATTGTGCCGCTTTTTGGCACGACTAAGAGGGAGCATCTAAGCGAGAATATGAACTCTTTATCGCTAAAACTCACGCAAGCAGACTTAAAAGAGCTTGATACTGCCCTAGATAAAGTGCAGATTGTAGGGGATAGATATCCCATAGAGCAGGCAAATAGGGTAGGAAAGTAGGGAATATAATTTAGCATTGTGATTTGACATTGAGTGATTAGCATTTGGAATGCACCACAAGGAAAATAATGAACTTTGCTTTATCAGGTGAAGAATCTTTTAAAAATTCTAACACAGATGTTTCGCTAACGCCAAACAAGACAACTGCTCTTGTCATTCTGAAGCTTTGCGTAGCAAGGCTGAAGAATCTCAAATTAAAAACAAAAGAGTTTTACAAGCTCTCGCACAATCGTTTTTACTTACATTTGCAAAGAGAGATACTTCGACTAAAGCCTTTAGTAATGACAAGTGTAAATTTAAGCTTAGAATCTAAGTCAAGTTTGAGGATTCAGAGATGTTTCGCTTTCGCCAAACAAGACAAAGTGGATTGTCATTCTGAAGTCTCTTGCAAATGCCTTTGTCATTCTGAACTTTGCTTTAGAGTAAATAATCCTCAAAAGATTCTATTTGTCATTCCAAGCCTCTCTCCTTGTCATTCCAAACTTTGCAAAGCAAAGTGAAGAATCTCTCATTGTAGAATCTCTTCTACTAGATTCTAAAAATACTAAAGAATCTTAAAGCTTTAATAAAACTCTTAAATGAGGCTAAGTGTAGAATCTAAAAGATTCTGTTAGAGATACTTCGCTATGCTTAAGTAATGACAAAAGAAGTAAATTGTCATTCTGAAGTCTTGCGTAGCAAGGCTAAAGAATCTCTCTATGAATCTCATTGTTATTCCTAACCGCTTTATCGCCCTGAACCCCCCCCCCTTTTTTTTCTTTGTCATTCTGAACTTTGCTTGCAAAATGAAGAATCTCTTAAAGATTCTCATACAAATATTTCGCTAACACCAAACAAGACAACTGCTTTTGTCATTCTGAAGTCTTGCGTAGCAAGGCTGAAGAATCTATAAGATTCTCTTCTGCTAGATTCTAAAAGAGCAAAGAATCTAAAGATTCAAAGAAAATAAGAGAGACAAAAAATTAAAAGAGTAAAGATTCTAAAGCTTTAATAAGACTTTCAAATGAGGCTAAGTGTAGAATCTTAAAAGATTCTATTAGAGATACTGCAATGATAAAATATCACTTTATAGAAGAGATACTTCGGGCTTTGCCCAAAGTAATGACAAAGGAGGATATTTTGCTTCCTCGCACAATCCCTAAAGAATTTTGCCCACACTTTCAAATAGGATAAACTAGATTCACAAGAATAGGATAGGGGGGATTTACAAAAATCTAACAAGGCAAGATAGAAAGAGAAATGTTAAGAAATAAGAGGAAATATTGTCATTACTGAAGAATCTACCCTTTTCTTTTGCTGTTCTTAAAGGATTGCAAATTCACCTTGTCATTCTGAACTTGAGCGTAGCGAAAGTGAAGAATCTTTTCTACTAGATTCTAAAAGAGCAAAGAATCTAAAGCTTTAATAAAACTCTTAAATTAAGCTAAGTTAAGTATAGATTCTCAAAAGATTCTATTAGAGATACTTTAGCTAACGCTTTTAAGAGTTTTAGTAAGGCTTTAGAATCTTGTAGAGATTCTTTGTTAGATTCTTCGCTTGTTACAACAAGCTCAGAATGACAAAGGAGGATATTTTGCTTTCTCGCACAATCCTCAAAGGATTTTGCCTACACTTGCAAATAGGATAAACTAGATTCACAAGAATAGGATAAGCAGGATTGTCATTGTGAAGTCTCTTGCAAATTCACCTTGTCATTTTAAAGGAGTAAAGCGACTGAAGAATCTCTTAATGTAGTATCTTTTGTGTTAAAACCTTTGGTTAAAGAAACTTAAAAGATTCTACACTTAGCCTAATTTGAGAGTTTTATTAAAGCTTTAGATTCTTTAAAGAACAAAGATTCTCAAAGTAAGAAAAACATTAAGAGAATCTAAGAGAGTAATAGAGAATCAAAAGAGTAAGAATAAAAGAAAACAAAGCATAAGAGAGTTAAGGGATTAAATAGATTAAAGAGATTTAAAGAATCTTAAAAGATTCTGTTAGAGATACTTCGCTTTGCAAGCAAAGCTCAGTATGACAAAAGAAGTAAGTTGTCATTCTGAAGAATTACTCTTTCCTCCTGTCATTACTAAAGCGTAGCGCAGAATCACTAAGATTCTATCATTAAGAGATATTTCGCTAACGCTCAACAAGAGAACTGCTCTTGTCATTCTGAACCTGCTTTAGCAGGTGAAGAATCTATAAGATTCTCTTCTACTAGATTCTAAAAGAGCAAAGAATCTAAAGATTCTATTAGAGATACTTCGGCTAACGCCTTTAGTAATGACAAGTGTAAATTTAACCTTAGAATCTAAGTATGATAAACACCCTTACCAAAACTTACAAATAGGACAAACTAAATTGTCATTATGAACTTTGCAAAGCAAAGTGAAGAATCTCTTCTACTAGATTCTAAAAAGAGCAAAGAATCTAAAGCTTTAATAAAACTCTTAAATTAAGCTAAGTTAAGTATAGAATCTTAAAAAATTCTATTAGAGATACTTCAATGATAAAATATCACTTTATAGACTAGAGATACTTCGGGCTTTGCCCAAAGTAATGACAAAGGAGGATATTTTGCTTTCTCGCACAATCCTCAAAGGATTTTGCCTACACTTGCAAATAGGATAAACTAGATTCACAAGAATAGGATAGGGGGTGTCATTCTGAAGTCTTGCGTAGCAAGGCTGAAGAATCTCTTCTACTAGATTCTATAAAAGACTTAAGAATCTTAAAATTTTAATAAAACTTTAAGATTAGGCTAAGTGTAGAATTTTAAAAGATTCTATTAGAGATATTTCGCTACGCTTAAGTAATGACAAATGTAAATTTAACCTTAGAATCTAAGTAATGACAAGCTTGAGGATTCAGAGATACTTCGGCTAAAGCCTTTAGTCATGACAAG
>NZ_NXLP01000153.1:0-1320 GCF_003364125.1 Helicobacter sp. MIT 14-3879 | reverse complement strand
ATTTTAATGAAATCTTGATTGGGATGTTTTCTGCCACCTTTTGGCGGAATATTCACAACACTTCCTTCAATGATTTTTAAAAGAGCTTGTTGCACACCTTCGCCTGATACATCTCTAGTGATAGAACGATTTTCAGATAATCTTGAAATTTTATCAATTTCGTCAATGAAGACTATGCCCATTTGCGCTCGATGTAAATCTCCGTTTGCAGCCTGTAAAAGTCTCGTAAGAATATTCTCGACGTCTTCACCGACATAACCAGCTTCCGTTAGAGATGTCGCGTCTGAAATAGCTATAGGAATATCAAGAAAACGTGCTAATGTTTGTGCCATAAGTGTTTTGCCGCTACCTGTAGGTCCAATTAAAAGGATATTGGATTTTGAGAGTTCCACGTTCTCCTCTAAATCTGTTACATTGATTTCTTCTTCAGAGAGTACTGCTTTTTGTTGATATGAAAGCCTCTTATAGTGATTATATACAGCCACACTAAAAACTTTTTTTGCATGATCCTGTCCTATAACATAATCATCTAAATATGCCTTTAATTCCTTTGGTGAGGGAATAGAATCTAATGAATAGGCTTCGCTGCCAATGCTATTCTTATCACTATAAAAAGATTCATAAATAAATACTGTGCATTTCTTACAAATATAAGCCTTTGTACCCGTAATTTTTTCGTTACTTGAGACAATGGGATTAGGCTTAGACTTTGCCTTGCCACAAAAACTACAAGTTTCTATCATCTATACTACCTCTTTTATAAGGAATTCCTCGTTCTGACTGCAAGATAAATTCACAGATTCTAATAATCTCACTATGAATATTTGTGTTACTTTGGGCTACTTTGAGTTCTAAAGACGTTAAATCTCTTAAGCTTTGCGAACCAGAAAAGAGTCTTTTATAAAGTGCGCCAATATCATCTATTGTTTCCCTATCCATAATCTTTCGCATACGAAATCTATTAAGCCCCACAATTTTAGCTCTATTGCCTTCAGCCATACAATAAGGGGGAATGTCTTGTGATAAAGCTGATGCTCCAGCAATCATAGCTCCTTCACCGATTTTAACAAATTGATGCACAGGGGTCATACCCCCAATATTTACGAAATTTTCAATATGAATATGTCCTCCTAATGTCGCATTATTTGCAAGAATATTATTATTCCCAATAATACAATCATGAGCAATATGAACATACGCCATAAATAAATTGTTGTTGCCAATCTTGGTGATTCCTCCTCCTCCTTCTGTACCCGGATTGAACATGCAAGATTCACGAATGAGGTTATTATCACCAATCTCCAAAAGTGTATTTTCACC
>NZ_NXLP01000152.1:0-1349 GCF_003364125.1 Helicobacter sp. MIT 14-3879 | reverse complement strand
TATTAAGATAGAACACGATTCTGTCTTAGATTCTCAAATTCATTCATTTATTTTAAAGTGTGTGCATACTTGAATCAAGAAAAACCAATAGCTTCAGTGATTAAAAATTCACACTCACACCACTTTGTATGACAATATAATTTCTATCATCGAGTGTTCTATAGATTTGTCCTTGTGCAAAAATATCCCATTGCTTATACAAGTTAATTCCTACAAATCCGCTCCATTTTTGTGTCCAACCTCTTTGATTGACAATATCAAGACAGTAATCATAACTTCCTATTAATCTCAGATACTCAAAACGTACCACCATGCCCGCGCGCATATCAATAAATGCGTTATGTTGGCTTACATAGTCATATCCTAAGAGCGGCATAACAAAAATACTTATATTTCCTATATAGCTTCCTAAGCCTGCTCCAATGGATATATTGGGCTTTAAACGTGTGTGGGTATTTTCTCCTAATGGATTCTCAAAGCTCACATTGATGTATTTTGACAGGCCGTGTGTGCGATAAAAATCCACAATTGAGGATAAATGTATCAATTCAAGCTTGCGGACAAAAACATGATTGTTCGTGAGATTCCAACCCATATCAATACTTAAAAAACGAGATTCTATAAGCCCACGAGATTCTATAAGCCCACGATAAGCATTATTGACATTTTTTATATCTGAATAAATCGGTGCAAAATACACATTTAACAAGGAATCTCTTCCGCTATTGACATATCCTATCATGGCTTTATTGCTAATGTTTCCCCAAAACCACCCACTCATTTTATTCTTACCTGCAATTACGAATGGTGTTGTCTCATAGCAGGGATTATCCTCTGTAAAACCTTCGGTAGCTCCTTTCTTGCGGGATATTTTCACGTGACTAGGTAAATTCACCTTTTTTCCATTGACATCTGCTACGACAGATTCCCCCGTACTTGTGCTAATAGCCACTTTTTGACTAGTTTGATTAGAGATAGTCCCACAGCCTACTAACATCATTGCCGTAATTACTCCAAACACCAACATTTTACACATTGCTGTTCCTTCTTTTAGGTTGTATAAATTGAGATTTTAGCTTTTTTTTTGTTTTTGTCCAAATTCTACATAGAAAAGAGAATTTCATAGTGTTTTTGCTTAAAAATGTTACAAAATATCACAGGTTATATTGAGACATAATAACAAGCAATCTAAGTTTATGTGTATTAGGGGATAGAACACATCACAAACATGACCTCACTTAGCAGGACGAGAACATGCACAATATGACCCAGCACATAATGACAAAGACCAATATATTGCTCAAAGAATTCGCAAGGCATTTACTTGGGATATGCGCATAGGCTTTGAA
>NZ_NXLP01000151.1:0-1352 GCF_003364125.1 Helicobacter sp. MIT 14-3879 | reverse complement strand
TGATAAAAAATACCCTAAAACTCTCTCTAATGGTTGTAAGTATTTTGCAGGAATTGTTAGTGATCGTGGTGATAAATTTGAACCTTATAAACCTTATTACCAAAAAATAAAAGAATATATGGGAGAAGAGGCTTATAATAAATTAAAGTATAATATTTTAACAACAAGCTATTATAAATGTGGTGATAAAGTAATACCCATAACTTTTCTTGTAACAGTTTTTGGGACAAGAACAGATTATGGTATGTATGGAGATGAGGGAGCTGGCATTAGCTTTAGTCAAGATTCTTCGATTCAAGCTAATTCAAATAATATTTTTTATCTTATCAATGATAAATTTGTAAAAAGTAATGAAACAAGAGAAGGAGCTATTGAATGACACCTAAAGAATTTATAGAAGAAGCTAAAGATTATGCAGATATAGCAGATGCATCCTATGCAATGCTACATTACATTGATGAGAATGAAGAGATAGATTTTTTCTTAGATAAATTAAAAAGTGAGAATCCTAATCCTAAAATAAAACCTCCTGCTAGATGGATCTATGCAGATGGAATAAAATTAGGATATGAGATAAAACAAGAAAATATCACAGAACAAGCAAAAGCAAATAATCGTAAAATAGGACAACCCACTGCCTATGCTTTAGCAATAGAAGCAAGGTTTAGTTATGGTGTAAGCATTAAAAAACCTAGTGAAGATAAAGAGATACCAATAGAAAATACAATCCAAAATTTTATAGATAGAAATAAATACAAACCAGACCTTGAAAATCAACAACTCCTCGTCGCCACTACCAAAGAAAAACAAGAACAAATCAAACAAGAGCAAATTAAAGAAAAAGATAAACAAGATAAAGATTCTCCTAATAATCTCACCCATCACCTCTCTCCTCGCACTAAATTCTTTACTTCTCGCTTTAAACTCCTACATCATCAACCCAATACTACTTCAGGCTTCTCTGCAACACTCTTTGAGGACACACAAGATAATAATCAAAAGATACTCTCTATAAGAGGCACAGAATTCCCCTCTGGAATCTTTAATGATATAGCAGAAGCTGATGTATCATTAGCCCTAGATTCTCTCCCTAATCATCAATATATAGATATGCTAAAGTTTTATTGTGAATGTGTAGATAAATATCCATCTCTACATAAAGATAATAATCTCATAATAGTAGGACATTCACTAGGAGGTGCATTAGCCCAAATGCTAACTCTATCTCTAGCTACTCCAAACTCTAAGGGTAATATTAAAGAAGTCTATACCTTTAATTCACCCGGAGCTAAAAATCTAAAGCCCCTAAATTTAGATAATGTGTATGAGATAGATTCTACAATACTAAGTGA
>NZ_NXLP01000150.1:0-1360 GCF_003364125.1 Helicobacter sp. MIT 14-3879 | reverse complement strand
AAGGGTGGAGTTAAACTTGGGTTTTTATATTCCATTTTGTCATTAATATCTTTCACTTTGTCATTCTAAAGTTTGTGAAACAAGTGAAGAATCTCTTAAGAAATCCCCTTGTCATTCTGAACCTGCTTTAGCAGGTGAAGAATCTCTTATACTAGATTCTAAAAGGACTAAAGAATCTTAAAGCTTTAATAACTTTCAAATTAAGCTAAATGAAAGAAAAATATAATGCAGGAGAAATATAATAAAGGAGAAGTGCAATGAAAGAAAAATATAATGCAGCCCCTAGCACAGATGATAATCTCTATAAGACTTGCTTGCATAAGACTTGCTTAGAAGATTCCCCCTTTGCCTACACGCTCTCGCTCATATCGGGCAAATATAAGATGAGTATTCTTTATTGCCTCTTTTGCTTTGAGGTAGTGCGTTATAATGAGATGAAACGTTATTTGAGTGGGATTTCTTTCAAAACTCTTACCAATGCCCTCAAGGAGCTTGAAGCAGATTCTCTCATACAACGCAAGGAATATCCCCAAATCCCACCAAAAGTCGAGTATTCTCTCTCACCGCGTGGTCAATCGCTCATTCCTATTTTAGATGCTATGTGTGAATGGGGAAAGGTAAATAAGGAGAATTTGTAGCCAACCAAATATTGCTAAGAATGAAGCACAACTATTTCTAATCAAAATTTGAGTATTGCTAAATCCTCTTTTAAGAAAGAATAAAGTCAGAAAAAAGCATTGAAACAAAAAGCATTGAAACTTTGTAAGGGTAGATTCTAGCTAAACACTAACTAATTGAAAGAATAAGGCTTGTAAATTAAAATAATAAAAGTTCTAATTAGGATTTAAGAGCAGATTCTTAAACTAAAAATACAGACAAATTAACTATAAGATAATCTCTCACTAAGATTCAAAGAAAGATTCTTAAACTAAAAATACAGACACTCATTAAGCACAGGCTCATTCAATAAAGTTCCTTAGGATTTGTTTTGTGGCTTTTAAGCTTTAAGCTAGTTAAAATTAAAATTAAGGCTTTACACTTAGGATTTAAGCCAATTAAGCTTTAAAAAGGTGAGTATTTTAAACTAAAAAGATAAATTCTAACTAAGATTAAAAATTAAGGCTCTTTAAAGCTCATTCATATTAACTCAAGCTCATTCATACAAATTAACTATAAGATAATCTCTCACTAAGTCAGAAAAAAATATTGAAACTTTGTAAGGGTAGATTCTAGTTAAACACTAACTAATTGAAAGAATAAGGCTTGTAAATTAAAATAATAAAAGTTCTAATTAGGATTTAAGAGCAGATTCTTAAACTAAAAATACAGACAAATTAACTATAAGATAATCTCTCACTAA
>NZ_NXLP01000041.1:0-11509 GCF_003364125.1 Helicobacter sp. MIT 14-3879 | reverse complement strand
TCCTTAAGATAGAGCGAAATCTCTGTGCCATAATCGTCTTTGCTAGATTCTAAAATTTCATATTCACCACCACCATCGCTTATCCATGTCCAAGCTTTAGTATCTAATGCTTTTTTAGTATTCACAATAACTTTTTCTGCAACCATGAAACAAGAATAAAAGCCAACACCAAATTGTCCAATGAGATTAGAGTCTTTCTTTTTATCGCCGCTTAAAGATTCTAAAAAGTTTTTTGTTCCACTTTTTGCAATCGTGCCTAGATGATTGTTTAAATCTTCCTCATTCATACCAATACCATTATCTGTGATTCTAAGAATATTTTTCTCTGTATCAAAGCTAATATCAATGTGGGGTTTAAAATCCATGGTTTTGTAATTATCATCACTTAAGGTAAGGTAGTTGAGCTTATCAAGCGCATCACTAGCATTAGAAATAAGCTCTCTTAGGAATATTTCTTTGTTAGAGTACAGTGAATGCACCATCAAATCAAGTAATTGCTTAATTTCAGTTTGAAAGATTTTTTTTGCCATAATATCTCCTTAATTTGTAACATGAATTAGCAATTATAACATAACTTTGATAAATAAATACAACTCTAAGTATTTTTAATAAATAAACTTTAGTCTAATAATATAAATTTTATTTATTAAAAGTATATAAGTTTAATTTCATATAGCCTATCATTGCAGTGATTTGTCTTAAAGGGTATCTTTAGTCTTTTTTGTGTCTTACAAACTCATTTATTGCCAGAATTTTTGTTCATTTCAATAGAGATAAGGAAAAACAATAGCATCCTTTATAATGATAGAATTTTATTAAATTTCAATAAGAAGAGTCTGTCTTTATTGGATATTGAGATTTGTAGATTTTACGATTAAGCACTAGTAGATTCTCTATAATGATTGTAGGTTTTTATGGGTATTGCGAAAAAGTAAGTATTGAAAATAGAAATATTTATAAGAAGTTTCTATTTCTCAAGAGAAAAGATGATTCTAGCAGGCGTGTTTTTCTTGCCTGCGACATTGGCGTAGCTACCATCTCCAGCTAAGACAATTTCATCTCCCTTGAGAGTGTTAGGCTTACCAACTTCCTGCACAATAGCGTCATCATAAAGTCTATATTCGTCTTTGACAACGTTATAGGTCAGCCTTTTGCTTTTGCCTCGTAATTCGCGTTTATCGGTGGTGATAAGAGTAAAATGAACATTCCCGCTAGCCTCATAAGAAGTAGGCTTTCTCTCCTTATTGGTATAGATTATTACAGTATCAGCATCTAAAGTATCTCTACCTTTTTTAATTCTCACATTTCCTGTGACTGTGGTTGTATTCCCTATACTTTTAAAGTGCTGGGCTACTATATCAATAATATCTTTGTCGTCTTTAGCAGATAAAATTGTTATAAGAAACAATAATAAGGAAATTTTATATAGCATGTATTCCCCTATTTATCTTTGGTATTAAATCGTGAAATTTGAGAACGAATATCTTTAGCGATAATGGTATCGTTTTTTTTATCATATAAAATATCCTTACCTACGGTTACGTTTAATGTATCTGCGATTCTAAAATCACCGCTCCCAACAAATATCTCATCTGCAATGTTGTAACTTCCTGCTTGAGAAAAAAAATGGATATTTGGGGTTTTGCTATATTCTACTCCCTGAGGAAAGTAATACATTCCTTCTGTGGAAATTGCTTCTTTGCCCTTCAGATTCTCTATAGAATCTGTATTAAATTTACTGATTTCAAAATCTTTATAGATTTCTTTGTCTTCATATTTTTTTGCTGTTGATCCCTTTATGTCTATATTCACGGCTTCTTTATTGACTTCATAGAGTTGCCATCCGTGTAATTCAATAGAGGGTATCTCTTCTGTATTGCTGTATCTTTTTGCTGAAATTTCAAATATAAAAAAGGAAGTAAAAGTGAGCAATAATAAAGCTGCAAAAAATACAATGATAATATTAACACGTTCAAGCAGATTTTTAAATGTTTGCATATTATTCCTTAGGAATTTGCAGTAAAATTTTAGGCTTTTGCTATACTTTAGTTATTTTTAGATTCTATAAGAATTAAGCGAATATAACACCAACATGAATTTTAAGGATAGATTATGTCAAGCACAAAACGAACCATCAAGTCCATGAATGCTCTATTTACAGGTATGTCCTTTCTTTTTATTGGTAATTCCCTCATTGTTAGTTCTGTGGGAGTGATACTCAAAGATTCAGGTATGAGCGAAATAGCCATTGGAGTAATCAGCTCGTGTTTTTTTATTGGAGCATTGGCTGCAACTATTAGCGGACACAGAATTATTTCACGTGTGGGGCATATACGTTCATTTGGAATCTTTGCCGCATTATTTGCGATTGCGAGTTTGCTGCATAGTTTTTTTGACAATCTCTACCTGTGGTCAATCTTTCGGCTATTGCTTGGCTTTTGTTATTATGGTGTACTTATGGTTATTGAATCTTGGCTCAATGAAAAAGCAAAGAATTCAGTGCGCTCACGTGTATTAAGTTTTTATGAAGTTGTGTATTATCTCGCCTCTGGCATTGGAGTACTTATTATCGCTCTAGATTTAGAGAAACATTCTGTATTCGTGCTTGGGGCTTGCCTTATTATGTTCTCAACTTTACCCCTTTATCTTATTCGCATAAAAGAACCCTTACTTCCACAAAAATCACCCATTTCTCTGCCAAAGATTTTTGACATTGTGCCTTTAGCCCTTGTAACAAGCTTTATTGCAGGTATGCTTGTGAATGGTTTTTTTGCAATGGCTTCTGTTTTTATACTGTTACAAGGATTCACTGCGCAGGGCGTATCCTATTTTATTGCGTGTGCTATGCTTGGAGGCTTTCTTGCTCAAATGACTATTGGGTCAATTTCTGATAAACTAGGTAGGAAATTTGCCATTATGTTGTGTGCTGGTGTCGGTTTTTGTTCTATGTTATTATTTGCAATATTTGATTTGCCCTTATTTATGCAATGTGCTTTGGCTATATTTCTAGGTGGGGGAATATTTTGTCTTTATGCTTTAGCACTCGCGAGAGCAAATGATATGTTAAAAGATAAGAGTAAAACCGTAGAATTAGGCAGAGCAGTGCTTTTTTGTTATTCATTGGGTTCTCTTTTTGCACCATTGGGTCTTGGCATTCTGATGCAACAATTTGGATTTCAGGGGTTTAGTTGGTTTTATTTGGCTTGTCTTGGTTTTTGCTTGCTTTTCGCAATTAATAAACCCAATATTCTTAAAAGCAAGAAATACAAAGGTGCGCCGGGTAATATGGCGATGTTCAATGAATCTTAATTTCAAAATGATTTTAGAATGAAGTTCATTCTTGAGGCTAAGGTGAATATTGTTAATCAGCTTGTGCTGCATGAAGTTTTTTGATTAGCTATTTTTCTTAAATAAAATAAGAATCTTGGATTTATTTCTTGCTCTTATATTTGCAATGTTCTACTATTTTGCCATGCAATCTCGCCATAATTTGTGCAGGTGAAATGTCAAAATCATATAATTCTTTGGCTTTGATAAGATTTTTGCATAAAAAGCCTTGAATATCCTCATAGGTTTCATATTCATAACCTAAGTTTGCAAGCAGTTTTTGTGTGTATTTATCAACAACCATTTCTTCTCTTTTAAGCCCGTAATTTAAAATGCTTGATGCACTTTCTTTGCCAATGCCTTTTTGAGAGAGCAACCATTCCTTGCTTACTTCTTTTGCGAAACTATCAAAGCTGCCAAAATCTTGCAAGATATTTTTTGCTAGTAAGAGGATTCTATGTGATTTTTGATTATAGAATCCAGCCTTACAAATAAGTCTTGCCACAATATCTGGACTTGTTTTGTGCAGTATCTCAAGTAAGGAATCTTGCCATATTGCTTGCGAGATAAAGGCTAAATGTGGATATTTATAGTCTTTGAATGGGGTAATTTGGCAAGATGTAAAATTCATGAGAGAATCTAATTGTGAAAACAGATACTCATACAGAGAAATAAGCGCAAACCAAGCATTTTCATATCGAGTATTCTGCCCTAAAATACTAGCAAAGCATAACGAAAGATTGGGAACTTTAGAATCTAATGCTCCACGAACTTCTATCCCCTCTTTAATTTCAATAGAGCAAAAGCTTGGCCACCACCATGAATTGTGGTCTCCTACCGTGTAATGCGCTTTAAGAGTCATTAATAAGTCATATCCACTAGATAGCTGTTTATTGAGATAGAACATGGAATTCCTAAAATAATGAAGTATTAAGATGACATGCGAATACAATTCAGAATCTCTTTTGCGATTCTATCAGATTTCAAAGTATCTATAACTTTTATCTAGTGTTACAGGTATAAAATAGAGATATATCTTGCACATAACTGCATAGTCTTAAGGCAGTTCTTTGTTAATTATCCTTATTCAGATTAAGAATGTAGCCTTAATCAATCTCACCAGCATCCATTCAAAACTGAAAACCTATACACTCAAGACAGTTCGCAAAAATTGTGCGTGTGTTAATGCTACTGCTAAGGCATCACTAATATCAAGAGGTTGTATATCTCTATCAAGTTTTAATAGAGTTTTTACCATATAAGCTACCTGCTTTTTGTCTGCCTTACCGTTACCCGTAAGAGCTTTTTTCACTTGTAGGGGTGTATATTCAGTAAAATTGCCAATATCTTGCAGAATTTTTAGACTAATCGCACCGCGAAATTGAGCTAATTTGATGACAGTCTTGGGGTTATATGCATAGAAAATATTTTCCATAGCCACCTCATTAATTGAGTAATCTTTGAAAATCAAATCCATGCCTTCGACAAATTCTACGATTTGAGATTGCAGATTGCGTGTTTGTATTTTGATAACGCCTGCATCGACTAGCAAAGGCTTATTCTTGTCAATTGCAATAATTCCGTAACCACAATTGCGACTGCCAGGGTCAATTCCTAAAATTAACATAATTTATCCGTTTAGAGATAATCTATTCCATGTCGATTAGGAAAAGCTAGTTTAATATTTTTTGGAATGGCATGAATAATTCCGTCCAAAAAGCATTGCTCTAAGAGCAAATCTCCGCAGATAAATACTTCATGGATACCATAATTCACAAGCATATCTCCTGCGAGAGTACCTATAAATTCTGCTAAAGATTCTACAACACCATAGCATAATAACTCATTTTCTACCCCTGCGAGATAAAAACTTATAATACTTCGTAAAATACGAGGATAATCCAATACAATATCTGAATCTTTCCTCACAAGATTGTAGTCAATCCGAGGTCCTCTATCTCTGACGCACTTAGCTGCATATTCCAAGACACTTAAATCAAGTTGTAGCATTTGCTCTATAAGGCTAAATATTTTTAGTAAGTTATCAGACTCTGTATGACAAGATTGTTTATTGTCAAATTTGGCATTCTTAAATTCTTCTTGCAGCAGAGAATCTCTTTGTGTGATTTGCTGCAAGAAGCTGGAATCTATATCCCATTGTTGTACCAACTTGGGATTTGCTTTAGCAAAATTAAACAGTAGCTTATCCCCATTTTTGTAATGGTAAAGATTCTGTAAATGCGTGCTTAAGGCAGATGACAATTTAATGTCTAGGATTTGTTGGAATCTATCCCCCTGCAAACTCTCAATCCAAAATGCACTAGCATTTTTAAGAGATAAGCAGACAATAAGACGTTTTTTATTTGCATGAGAATCTGTTTGCATAGGATTGCAGGAAATTATATCAAAGAGATGGTGTCCCCTCTTTTTATGTGGCATATAAGTATGAGCTAGTTCTTTAGCTACTGTATAATGTTCAATCTGAATATTATCTATGTGAGATTCTGCATAAGATAATAACGACTTTTCTTTTTCATTTGTAGTTGATGTGTAAAAGAGATAATCTATATTATATGTTTTTTGTAAAGTATGAAGCAATAATATCATAAGACAACCTCTAGGTAGGCTTGCAAAAACTTTATCTGCCGCATTGGCATGAAGTTCTTTGGCAAAAATTGCTTTGCATTGCAATAACACAAAAGGCTTCTCAAAACTTGCAAGAATGGTTTTTTGGTTTTCACTTAAACGTAAATAGCTCGTAGCATTATATAAATCTGTGAATATAATATGTGAAATATGATGTTGATTTGATAGAGAATCTTTATTATGCAAAGGGGCTTTTGATAATATAAAGGAGGTTTGATTACATTCAAGGCTAATACAATCCTTTTGCAAGAATTCTAAGATTAAAGATTCTATAAGTGCCTTTAGATAATGTTTGTGCATAAAATCAAAATCTTTTACATGAGAATCTAATGTGCAATGTTTGATAGAAATAAAATCATAGATTTGATGAAGGCTGGGGTTTTCTGTCTGTATCATATTCTCTATTTCTTTGATTGTAGGAATAGGTATCTTTGTGTCTTGCGTATCAAGAGATTCCCACTTATCAATACAGAGGGCATTAGATTCAGTAGAATCTAAGAGTTGCAGCTTCTTGAATATAAAATGTAATGAAAGGGGCAAATGACTAGATAGCATATCTGAAAAGGCTAGAATACTGTGCGAATAAGCTCGCATGAAAATATAACACTCATTATGATGTTCTTGTGGTGATTGTTTTGCTATTTTATCTTGATTAAACTTTAAGGTAATAAAATTCATTGCGTCTAAAGGCTTGTTCTCTGTGGTTAGGAATTCATATAGGAAGCGAGAGGCTAGTTTTTTGAGGAGAAGAATCATAGTGTGCGCACTTGTGATGTCTGTGTAATTAAAGATAAAGAGGCATTCAAGAATCTTGTCTATAGCGTTTTTTTGTTCAGAATAGATATCTTCTTGAGAATCTCTATCCTGTAAAGTTGGTTTATTATCATGATGTGTTTCTGTGACAAAAATTACTTCTGTATTTTTCACACGAAAGCCTTAAAAATTGAGATAGGGTAAATACTTAGATACAATTTATGACCAAATAAATTCTCAACCCTGGTTAAAAACCTTTATAGGAATTATTGGCAACTTCTTGTAGGGGAATATCTTGTATTTTTTTAACCGTAAAACCTAAAGAAGTAAGATACCTAATTGCTTCAGATTCCATAGTAACTACGCCTTCTAAGAGCGAATTACTAAGGTGAAAGGCAGTATCTTCTCCAATGATTTCTGGGACAATACCAATAATATGAACGGGCGGCAAATCACCCATGAGTTTAGTCAAGTGGAGTGTTTGGAGCATTTCTACTTCATGCGCACTACCTGCCCATGTGATAAAATTAGGTACTTTATCAAAACCAAAGCTATATACCTCACCAATTTTAGCGTTAGCTACACTCACACAATCAAGAATAAGAACATTATCATATTCTACTATAAGAGGAATGAGCGTATTAGCGAGTGTTCCTCCATCAATAAACTCGATGCTATTTTCATGGCATTCAAATTGATAATTTACTTTGAGATAGTTGCATAGATGCACACCAATACCCTCATCACCAAAAAGGATATTGCCAATGCCAAGAACAAGAACTTTCACACAATGAACTTTTATGTTGTGCCTAGCTACACACGCCTGTTATCTACATAGCGAATACCACTTACCATCGCATCAGCACCGCCATTGGGATAGCGCACTGAATTCCAAATAACAAGATAGATATGCACAGGAATAAAAATGATAAATACCCAAGTAACGATATGGTGAATTGCACGTACATTTGCTAAACCACCGCAAATAACTTCCACCCAGCCAAAACATGCACCAGCTATAAAACCTAGACCATCATGATACACGTGGCTGTATAGTGAAACGCCCGTTAGACAAATTACTAAGGTTAATATTCCAAGTGCTAAATAGGTACAAAATTGCAGGGGATTGTAAGCACCGTTGATATGGGGATGATGAGCAATAAATAAGTAAGCACCTATGGTTTTAATCCAAACAATTGGATTAAAAACTTGTCTAATAGAACGTCTTTCTGGTTGACTCGATTTTGCAAATAAAAAGAGATACACGCGAAAAATTGACGCGCAAATCAGCACAAAACCAGCTACACAGTGAAATGCCCGACTATAAGCTTGCAGAAAGCCTATAGGCTCGCTACTTGCATCAGGCTGTAAAAATGGATAGCCAATATAAAAACCGCTTGCAATAAGAAATATAATCATAAAGGCACGGACCCAATGCAAAAATCTTGTTGTGCCGCCAAATTCTAAATGCTGTTCCAATTCTTTTCTAATTGCTCTGTCTATTTCTGTTGAAAGCATATACGCTCCTTTTTTTTTTTTTTTTTTTTTTTTTTTGATACTCGGCATCAATGTAGATTTTAGCTATCTAATTTTATTAAACTTTTTCCTAGAATCTCGTTATGAATTTTATACAATACATAAAAAATTATTTCTAGAATCTTGCAAATGCAGGGTCTACTTTGTATTCTCCCAGCTCATTGCCTTTTGTATCCATGATATGAACAGCACAGGCAATACAAGGGTCAAATGAATGAATATGACGAATAATCTCTAAAGGTTGCGTAAGATTTGCTATTTTAGTTCCAATAAGACTCATTTCATAGGGTCCTTTTTGTCCTTTAGAGTCTCTTGGTCCAGCATTCCAAGTAGATGGTACGACGGCTTGGTAATTTGCTACTTTTCCTTCAGAGATTCTCACCCAATGACTAAGCATGCCTCGAGGTACATTGCCAATATAATAACCCTTGTAATCTTTCTTCTCATCAATAACATAGGGCGCACAAGTTGTTGTGTCTGTTTTTAGATTCTTTACCAGTTCATCAAAAGCTCTTAATCCGTTCTCTGCTAATACTTTTGCTTCTAGCCCTCTTGCTGCAGTTCTACCCAGAGTGCTAAATAAATGTTCTGTGCTTAAACCCGTGCGTTTAAGAAATGCTTCTGCAGTTTCTTGTATCTTTGCGTTTTTCTTGGCGAGTCCTACGACTATGGAGGCTAAAGGTCCTACTTCCATAGGCTTTCCATCATAACGTGGGGATTTTATCCATGAGTATTTAGAATCTGTTTTAAGTAATTTAGTTTTTTCTTCCTTTCCATTTAATCCAATGCTAGTGCCATCTTCCATGCCTGTATAGTTTGGATTCGTTTGTCCATCATAGGGGTGGAGTGCAGCAGTAGGTTCTACTCCTTCGTATTTATACCATGAGTTTGTAACTTCTTCTGCGATTAAATCAAGATTCACTTCATGTGGGCTACTTAAGTCCCCATTGAGTATATAGCCACTATTAAGCAGGTATTCATTGTGCCCAACCTGCATTTCTTGGAAACTTAGAAAATTTTTAAGATTACAACCTGTTAATACGCTCGGCTCTTTAGAGTATTCCATGCCTGCCATGATGAGGTCAGGGTAATAAGCCCTATGAACAAAATCCGCTACGGTTTCATATTTAAATTTGTATTCAGCTAACCTACTAGGGTCCAAAATATCCATGATAGAAGTAACACCTCCAACGGTTAGGCTTTGTGGGTGAGGTTGTTTTGCGCCAAAAATTGCCATCATCTTAGCTGCTTCTCGTTGAATCTCAAGAAGTTTTAGATAATGTGAAAGGACAATAAGGTTTTGTTCAGGGCTTAATTGATAAGTTTTGTGTCCCCAATAGCCGTTTGCAAAAGGACCAAGAGAACCTTTGCCTGCAAAATCTTTGACTCTTTTTTGGACAACTTTAAGTTCATCTTCTCCTGCTGCAATAGGAGTGTCAGTGTATTCAAAGGCAAGTTTTGCAGCTTTCATTGGGTCGGCACTCAATGCGCTAATAATATCACACCAATCAAGTCCATGCAATGTATAGAAATGCACAATATGGTCATGAAAAAATAAGGCGAGATTCATCAGCGTTCGAACAAGTTTTGCATTATAGGGAATCTCAATGCCAAGCGCATTTTCAACTGCGGTGATACCTGCCTTATAATGTGAGTAAGTACAAACACCGCAAATTCTACCTGCAATAAATCCTGCGTCTCTTGGGTCTCTGCCCTTAATAATAGTCTCTAACCCTCTCCATAGAGTTGAGCTAGAAAATGCGTCAGTAATTACATTATTGTCATCAACAATGACTTCAATGCGTAAATGTCCTTCTATACGTGTGATGGGGTCTACAACAATTCTTTTTGACATAATTCCTATCCTTTATAAGCATAAATTTTTATCTATAAGTATTTATTTGTCTTAAACACACTGCTAAATCCAAATTACTTAGGCTTTACTGCACCAGAAATCACTGCGTGTGCTGCAATGCCAATAGCAGTAGCACTCAACAAAACAATCCCCACTGTATCAGCAGTTCTGTCAGCTCCAGCACCTCCAAAAGCCGTTTGATAACGGTTGCCTAAAGGCACTTCAAAGGGACTCATTGTGTCCCAAAATTTTGGTTCGCTGCACCCAATGCAGCCATGTCCAGCACCAATAGGCCAGTTTGTATGAGAATTAAAGCGAAGTTTTGAACAATTATTGAAAGTATAAGGACCCTTACAACCTACTTTGTAAAGACAATAACCGTTTTTAGCATTTTCATCACCAAAGTGTTGGACAAATTCTCCTGCATCAAAGTGCCCTCTTCTCTCACATAAATCGTGGATTCTACGTCCATAAGCCCATTTAGGACGATTAAAAGCATCAACTGCAGGTAAGTCTTTAAAGAGAATAAAGTGTATCAGTGCGCCAACAATATTTTTTTCACTTGGAGGACAGCCGGGGATATTAATTACTCTTTTGTTGATAATTTGTGTTAAAGGCTGCGCATTTGTGGGATTAGGGGCAGCAGCTTGAACACCGCCAAAGCTAGAACATGTTCCAATTGCAAATATAGCTAATGCACCTTCGGCAACATGCCTGCATTCTTCTGCACCGGTTCTAGCACTAGCACCTATTGTGAGAAAATATTCACTTTCTTTTGGAATCCCCCCCTCAACCATCATAATGTATTGACCATTATATGTTTTTATTGCATCTTCAAGACTTTTTTCAGCTTGATGTCCAGAAGCTGCCATAATCGTTTCATGATATTCAAGACTTACATAATCAAAAATAATAGAATCTATACCAGGATCCTCTGTGCGCAATAGACTTTCACTGCAACCCGTGCATTCTGCCATGTGTAACCATATAATTGGCACTCTTCCTGCAAGTTCAGCGGCTCTCATAGTCAGTGGAGCAAATGAAGCAGGCAAACCCAAAGAAGCGGTGATAGCTGCTGCCCATTTCATAAAATCTCGTCTTTGTATGCCCTTTTTTTCTAAGATATCTTTGAGTTCCTCTTTATATTGTCCTTTATGTAAAGAAGGTAACTTTGCTAGAGCATTTAATCTTGCTTTAATCTTGCGAAATAATCCCTTTTTTGTATTAAATTCAAGATTATTTCCTTGCGGACTATAACTATAATCTAACTTGATTTTACTAGAGGAATCAGTGATGGGATTTGTATCACTTGATTGTTGCGTATGAGTTAAGATGTCAATTGCAGAGGAACGTGCTTTTGGGACGGACTCTAATCCTTGTATTATTTTTTTC
>NZ_NXLP01000149.1:0-1405 GCF_003364125.1 Helicobacter sp. MIT 14-3879 | reverse complement strand
GTTACCCAAAGAGGTCTTAAAGATTCTTTGGAAAAGTTAAGTTCAGGTTTGAGAATCAACAAAGCAGCAGATGATGCTTCAGGTATGATTATTGCAGACAGCTTAAGAAGTCAAGCAAGTGCATTAGGTCAGGCTATTAGCAACACTAATGATGCTATGGGGATTATCCAAATTGCTGATAAAGCAATGGATGAACAACTTAAAATTCTTGATACGGTAAAAGTTAAAGCTACTCAAGCAGCTCAAGATGGGCAAACCACAGAATCAAGAAGAGCTATTCAGTCAGACATCATCAGACTTATTCAGGGTCTTGATATGATTGGGAATACTACTTCTTTCAATGGGCAAAAATTGCTCTCTGGTTCTTTTACCAACAAAGAATTTCAAGTGGGTGCTTTCTCTAATGAATCTATTAAGGCTTCAATTGGTGCGACAACAAGTGATAAAATCGGACAAGTTAGAATCCAAACAGGTGCTGTGATTACCGCATCAAATACTGTTGGCATTACTTTCAAAAATGTTGATGGTGTTAATGATGTTAAACTTCAATCTGTTAAGATTTCCACAAGTGTAGGGACAGGAATTGGCGTTTTAGCTGAAGTTATCAACAAAAATTCAGACAAAACGGGTATCCGAGCGGTAGCCAATGTTATCTCTACTTCTGATGAAGTTATTAAATCTGGTTCAATGTCAGATGTTGTTATTAATGGACTCACTTTAGGTGATATTAATGACATCAAAGCTGGAGATTCAGATGGTCGTCTAGTGCAGGCTTTCAATGCGGTTACTAATCTAACAGGTGTTGAAGCTTATACTGATGAGAGAGGTCGTTTAATGCTTAGAAGCACAGATGGTAGAGGCATTAAAGTGAGCACAGCGAAAACTAAGCCGGGTCAAAATGGCAAAACTCCGCCAACAGCAGTTTCATCAATGAATGGCGGACAAAAGCTACATGGCAAAGGCTCTGAAAACTATGGACGACTTTCACTTACTAGACTGGATTCACGCGACATTATTGTTGTGTCTGCGGCTAATGCAAAAAGTGAATATAAAGCACTAGGATTTGATCCACAAAGAGTTGCAAAAACTGTTGTGAATCTGAGAGATACAATGGGCGAGTTTAACAAAGATGTTAAATCAGCTGCGGGCGCAAACTATAATGCTGTTGTTGCAAGTGGCGGTGCAAATCTTGGTGCTGGTGTTACGACTTTACGCGGTGCTATGGTGGTCATGGATATTGCTGAATCTGCTACAAAGATTCTTGATAGAATTCGAGCGGATTTAGGTTCTGTTCAAGGACAAATGATTTCAACTGTGAATAACATTTCTGTAACACAAGTCAATGTTAAAGCAGCTGAATCTCAAATCAGAGAAGTAGATTTTGCACAAGAATCTGCAAACTTTA
>NZ_NXLP01000148.1:0-1418 GCF_003364125.1 Helicobacter sp. MIT 14-3879 | reverse complement strand
CCACTTAGAATAGAACTTGGGGACCTTAGTTGGTAGTCTGGGTTGTTCCCCTTTTGACGATTGATTTTATCACCCACCGCCTGACTCCCAAGATACGGTCATAGGTATTCGTAGTTTGACAGGGGTTGGTACCGCGGTGAGCAGCCCTAGCCCAATCAGAGCTCTACCCCCTATGACTATCACTTGAGGCTATACCTAAATATATTTCGAAGAGAACCAGCTATCACCAAGTTTGTTTGGCCTTTCACCCCTATCCACAGCTCATCCCAGCCCGTTTCAATGGGCACGAGTTCAGTCCTCCATAAGCTATTACACTTACTTCAACTTGGCCATGGATAGATCACTTGGCTTCGGGTCTGCAGCATCTGACTTTAGCCACCTCATTTATATTCACTTTGCTTGTATGGCTTGTTGTATTAGACGTTTTTCAATGTGTCTTGCTTGTGTTTATGCGATAGCCATAAGGCTTATTATCTCTCACACAAAAGCTTCAACCTCATTCAAAATTTCCCCAACAAGCAATCAAGCTTCACTCCATTTTTTGCTTTTACAATGGTTGTGTTAGCTTTGTGATAGAATCTTAATGCTATCACTCTCTTAGTTTCTCATCAATGAACATCAATGAATATAAAAGAGGTGGCTGCGCCCTTTCAGACTCGCTTTCGCTACGGCTTCGCGTTGGCTTAACCTTGCCAGATACCACAACTCGCAGGATCATTATGCAAAAGGCAGTCCATCACACCAGTGAATCCCTCTGAAAAATCAGGGTAAATTTGATTTGTGCATAATCTTTGCGGGAGTTTGAAAAATCTTGCTCACCTACACCGAGTAGGCTACACTTCGATTTGTTTGCACAACCCACAAACCTTAAGGCACAATCCTAGAATGTTTGGTTACTCCTGCTTTGTAAGGGCAGATTCTAAAAACACATAGAATCTGCTTGCCAAATAGAAAAACCAAAGGCGAAGTATTTTAGATGAGAATTCATGTTATGCAACAATCTGTGCGGAGACTAGCCTTTATTAGCTGCCGCACAAACACATTGCAAATGCTGGATTTCTCATTAAAAGACAAGCCTAAACAATTTCTTTACTTTTTTCCACCACTTTTTCCATTACTTATACTTGGAGCATTATTGCCTCTACCACCGCCACTAGGTTTTCCTGTGCTTGATGGGTAGCCTGCTCCATTAGGGTTACTAGATAGCTGCCCTCTTCCCATTGCTCTCTCCTTATCATTGATAAGATATTTTGAGCAAAAGAACAGGAGAGAAAAGAATAATTCTCTCCCCCAATTCCTCAGAGGGACTCACTATGGTGCTCTGAATGATTGTAGGCAGATGGTTTCAGGTTCTATTTCACTCCGCTCACTGCGGTTCTTTTCACCTTTCCCTCACGGTACTGGTTCGCTATCGGTGT
>NZ_NXLP01000147.1:0-1459 GCF_003364125.1 Helicobacter sp. MIT 14-3879 | reverse complement strand
ACAAAAAAAGAATTAATAGAACTCCTCAATAAAAAAGAAATGTTAAATGGCAAAGAAATTGAGAGCATAAAACTAGATGAAATTGACACTTCAAAGATTACCGATATGAGCTTTCTCTTTGCAAATGTTAGTGATGATTTCTGCAAAGGAGCTATGAATGCAAGCGAGAGTGAAAGAGAAAATGTAAAAAAAGCTGGATTAAATGTAGATTCTATGATTTATTCTTGTAAGAATCCTGTAAAAAGAAAAGACTTTAGCGGGATAGAATCTTGGGATGTCAGCAATGTGAGAGATATGCAGAGTATGTTTGAAGGAGCAGAATCTTTCAATCAACCACTAAATTCTTGGAATGTAAGCAATGTGAGAGATATGTGGAGTATGTTTGAAGGAGCAGAATCTTTTAATCAACCCCTAGATAAATGGAATGTAAGCAATGTAAAATATATGATTAGTATGTTTAATGAAGCAAAGAGCTTTAATCAACCCCTAAATTCTTGGAATGTGAGTAAGGTAGAGAATATGTGGAGTATGTTTAATAGGGCAGAATCTTTTAATCAACCCCTAGATAAATGGAATGTGAGTAAGGTAAAAGATATGAGTTATATGTTTGCTTTTGCAAGTTCTTTTAATCAACCCTTAGATTCTTGGAATGTGAGTAATGTTGAAAGTATGGAGTGGATGTTTTATCAAGCAAGTTCCTTTAATCAATCCCTAGATTCTTGGAATGTGAGTAATGTAAAAAATATGGAGTGGATGTTTAATGGAGCAAAGAGCTTTAATCAGCCCTTAGATTCTTGGAATGTGAGTAATGTTGAAAATATGGACGATATATTTAAAGATTCCCCCCTGCGAGATAATCCACCAAAGTGGTGGGAAAAACGGCTTGAAGAAATGTCAAAATAACTTTTAAAATAGTAAAATAAAGAAGCAATTTATAGCGAAAATACATTTTATTAAGGGAAATACAATTTATTAAGGAAACACGAAAAACACAATATAAGGAGAACACAAAATGAAAAGTCTCACTACAACTATAAAGATTCTTTTAACTGCCTTTTTGCTTAGTGCTTGTGTGGGTATGCAAGTTTTTGCTAATGCAAAACCTAGTAAATATCACCCACAGACAAAAAAAGAATTAATAGAACTCCTCAATAAAAAAGAAATGTTAAATGGCAAAGAAATTGAGAGCATAAAACTAGATGAAATTGACACTTCAAAGATTACCGATATGAGCTTTCTCTTTGCAAATGTTAGTGATGATTTCTGCAAAGGAGCTATGAATGCAAGCGAGAGTAAAAAAGAAGCTTTAAAAAACAATAAGGTAGATATAGATTTTATCATCTATTCTTGCAAGAATCCCGTAAAAAGACAAGACTTTAGTGGGATAGAATCTTGGGACACAGGCAAAGTAGAAAATATGGTGAGTATGTTTTATAAAGCAGAAGCTTTTAATCAAAAT
>NZ_NXLP01000146.1:0-1487 GCF_003364125.1 Helicobacter sp. MIT 14-3879 | reverse complement strand
ATGTAAATGATATGCCATCAAAAGACTTTGTGCCAGAATTTTCAAGACCGGGTTCTTTATTTGGACAGGGTGAAAGACCTTTGTTTGCAGACAGAAGGGCAATGCGTGTTGATGATTTGATTACGGTAAAAATTAAAGAGAATATCACCAATGATTTTAAGATAGATAAGAAATATAGCGGTAGCAGCGGCGGCAATGTAACTCCCCCGCAAATCGCCTATAATGGACAAGATGCACAACAGCGAGCCAATACGCAATATCTTAACGACCAAGTAAATTACACATTGGCTAAACCCAACAATGCAAGCAACTTTCAAGGTGGAGGTACCTATTCACAAGCACAAAATCTTGCTTTTACTCTAACTGCCAGAATTCTTAAGGTTATGGAAAATGGCAATTACTTTATCTACGGTAAACAAGAAATGCTTATCAATGGTGAAAAACAAATATTGCAAATAAGTGGTGTTATTCGACCTTATGATATTCAAAGGGATAATAGCATAGAATCTCAATATATTGCTGATAGTAAGATTTCATTGGTAAGTGTAGGTAAGATTTCTGAAACACTCAATAAAAAACCCACAACTGATGCCATTGAATCTAACTGGCCTTACTGAATTCATTAAGCTTGATTCCAAAAATCTAACTGACTTTAAACTTCTATTCTTGAGATTGAAGTTTAATCCGTTGTAATTAGGATTCTTATGAGAGTTAAGCACATTGCATTATGAATGTAGAACATCAAAACTCTTAACATTATCGTATTGTCAGAGCAAGACATTTCTTTACAATCAAGATTCTTCGAATTTGTGGTTTTCAAAAAGTTACCATTGTGAAAAATTGTTAAAATTTTCGTAACAATCCATATTTACAAACTCAAAAGCAATAAACCCTAAGATTGCAAAACTAGATTCTTTATCGTGTATGCCAATATGAGCAAATACTCCATTACAAACCATAAACACCTCTGATGATTCAACAAGAGATTCTTTATTGCATGTAAAAATACGCGAACAACCTCACTCACACAAGCTCCATCTCATAAAACACTAAACTCTTCATTCTGCTTTTCACATTATAAACATTGTTTTTCTCTTTATATTGGGGTGTAGGTGCATTTGATATTAATGTGTTTATGCAGAAAGTAATGTATTCTCTTTGGTCTCTTGCAGGTTTTACATATAATCTAGGATTGTTTATTGCACAATGAGATGATGAATTTTTAGCTATATGTCTTATTAAAGAAACTCCAAAAAAACTTTGTCTTACTCAAAAATCCATGTTTTCTTTGATAGCTCTTAAGAGTATGTGTTTTTTGTTTTGCGAGAATTGCAGCTTCATTATAGACTATTCTAAGATTGATAGTATTGTTGTGTCATTTCACTCATTCATTAAGATGATCCAATGTAAAATTTACTCCTTAAACTTTATGTGTAAAACATTATGAAATCCTCAATTGTACTATCTAAATATACCAATGTCTACAA
>NZ_NXLP01000145.1:0-1561 GCF_003364125.1 Helicobacter sp. MIT 14-3879 | reverse complement strand
TCTAATTTATACGCTAATTTATACTCTAAAGATTCTAATACAGACTATCTCTATTCTTATCTATTTCATAAAGACTCCTTTCTCTCCCTCTCTAATCTCATACATATTCATAATGATAAGAATGTAGCATAATGAAAAGATTTATAAATTGGTATAACAAAAGCTTAAGAAATAAAGTCATACTTTTTAGCATTATCTTTATATTTGCTTTGATGTATTCATTTCTGCATAGACCTTTGGGATTGGCTATATTTTGTATAGATAGTTATTATGGTAATTCATATAATGAGCTGCAAACGCTAGATAAGCTTAATAAAAATATGATGTATAAAGATATATTTTTACAATTAAGTGATGGGTATAATCTTGCATATAAGGTAAAAAAGCATAAAAAAGAGTTTTTAGAGTATATTAATCATTTTACAACAGATTTATTTTTGGTGAATTTACTAGGATTAGAAGATTGGTATTATCAACCATTGCTTATTAAGGCAAAAATGTATGTGTTGGAGGAAGGTTTCTATACAGCTTATAAAGAGCATAAAAAAATACCCATCACAAAAGAAGATATTAAATCAACTCTGGATTTTTTAAATAGTTTTGATGAGATTGTATTCTTTTTTAATAAAATCTCACTAGAAAATACTCAATACAAAAGATATATGTTGCAGGCAAATTTGATACGATTTCTATTGATTCAGCCTAAAATATCTTTTTTAGTATTTTTAGAAAACAGGTTATGTTCAGTAGTAGATAATCAAGCAAAAATTATAATTTCAGAAATATTAGACAATGTCATTCAAATTTATTCACAAGATTGGGGTGAGTTAGAGGATAATGATATGGTAGAGTTTAATAAAAATGAGGCTTTAAATAAAATAGCTAAATTAAAGGATAAACTCAATGGATGCTAATGAAAACAACCCAAGACAAAACCAAGAAGCTTATGAAGGAATAATAGGAGCATTGCTCAATAATGGTATGCCAAAAGAAATAGCAGATTATGATAAAAAAGCAAAAGAAGCAATAGAAAATAAACAAAGACTACAAAAATACCAAGAAGCATTTGGTGAAACGAGTAGCCTTTTGGGAAATATCAAAAGTGGAATTGATAGCTTAGATAAACAACTTCCTATTTTAGAACCAATCACTATGCCTATAAAAATTCTTATAAAACGAGCAGATAAACTTTTACAGACATTGGATTATACAATAGAGTATAAAATAAATGGCACAAAAGGGGTTATCGTAAAAATTTTAAGTGATTCTGTGGAAAATGCTGTCTTTAGTATAGGTATTGGAATAAGTGTAAGCCTCTCTATTGCTACTGTAATTGCTGGCTATTTTTTATCAATCCCATTAATAGCAACAGGAATTATTGCATTTTTTGTTTTTTCGACAGGAGTTTCTATAACGAATTTGGTAAGTACTTGGATTGGTGATATTTCTAAGGAAGCACTAAATTTTGCCTATGAACACATTTATCTTCCCACAAAGAATACTTGGAAAGATTTAAAAAATGGCTTTGATTATTTATTAAGTGGAGATTGGTATAAAGAAT
>NZ_NXLP01000144.1:0-1569 GCF_003364125.1 Helicobacter sp. MIT 14-3879 | reverse complement strand
TTTCAACTGTGAATAACATTTCTGTAACACAAGTCAATGTTAAAGCAGCTGAATCTCAAATCAGAGAAGTAGATTTTGCACAAGAATCTGCAAACTTTAACAAGCTCAATATCTTGGCACAATCTGGTAATTTTGCGATGAGTCAGGCAAATGCAGTGCAACAACACATTATCCGACTTCTTCAATAGGTTAATCTGATATACCTGCAATAATAGCTTTGATATTGTGTCTCCGATGCCCCCAAGAGGGGGTATTTTGACGCAAACTACTTCCTTTCCTCTTTTAATTTCTGTGAATGATTTGAAATTTAAAATTATTTATTTTCTACGAATATTAAACTTATAATCATTAATGTTAGATTCTAGAATCTAGTTTGAGACACGCATTTTTGGCATAACTAGACTTTTAGCTTATTACCTCTGTTATTTATTCTTTACTGAAAAAATTAAGCTGCAAAAAGACAATTATTTAATTAAGGCTTACTTCTCAAGGCAAGGCATAGCCCTATAAGAGAGATTGTTTTATCCCTATCTATGCCTAACTATCACAAAGCTAGGATTTAGGATATGCAGGATTTTGCAAACTTTTTGTTAGTTTGATTTGAAACACGCAAAGTCTTACATGATTTTGAATCATTGGCAGACATTTAAGTTTCAGTATAGTTTGATGTTACTTTCAATCCTCTTTATTATTTTGAGGCTTCTTAAATACTCCATTAACAAAGCACACATGCTTATTCAAATACCTTGTAAGCATTATGAGTGCAAAGTATATAATGTATCGGGTTGCATGAATATTTTATTTCTGTAATGCCGTCTCCATTTTCTTATGGGTATCCAACAAGTGAGAGCTCTAGCTAATTTTCTTATATTTTGGTTGTGGGCATTGATTTTTTGCTCAACGATGGTATTGATATATTCGGCAGGATTTTCTTTAAAATAGGGGGTTAAAAAGAAATATTTCCAAAACTCTTCAAGATAAAATTTATCTGTGCATTGTGGATTTAGAGGCTTGGTAGCTGCGTAATGCAAGATATGTATATCCCTTAAATCAGGGATTGTGGGATAATAATCAGAATCTAAGGAAGGTATGAGATTCCAATAGTTGCTGATATATTTTACCTTATCTTGGAGGACATAGTTGAGTATATCATTATCAGAATAGGCGAGGGCGTTATGATATTTTGAGACATATTCATCAAACTTACGATGTATATCTATTTCCCGCCATAGCTTGACATTGATAAATAAAAAGCCCGCATTAAATAATTGCGCATCCTTACTTAAGCCTATAGAATCTAAATAGCCCTGAAAATCTAGCCCTATCCAATTGATTTGACGGGAACTTTTTCTTCGACAATCCGATATTTTATCTTCTGCTACAATGGCTAAGGCATTACCCATATCTATGTCAAAGATTTCCTTAAGGTTTGTTCTTACGACCATATCGCAATCTAGCCATAAAATCCTATCGATATTATGAGGTATTATGTCTGGTATGGATAATCTCAAACAAGAGGTATGATGTTGCCATTTGGAAAGAGGCATTTTCTCATACCAAGCAATGTAT
>NZ_NXLP01000143.1:0-1573 GCF_003364125.1 Helicobacter sp. MIT 14-3879 | reverse complement strand
GGATAACACTGTGACCAAAAACACTCACCATATCATTAACCATCAAACTACACATAACCCTATGCAAAGAGCAATACGCATTATGGATTCTCTCTATCTCTTGTTTTTAAGTATAGGCATTGGAGGGATTATTGCATGTGGTGCTTTTGCTGCGCCTATTATCTTTCATGCGCAAGACTTTATCTCACAGGAAGTCGCTAATCTTTTTACTAATACCGATAGCGGACAAATTATGGGGCAAATTTTTTTGCGATTGAATGGATATTTGCTGATTCTCTTAGTGATTATTGTGGTGTATGAACTACTAAGCTTAAAATTCAATCCTAATTATTCTAAAGTATGGCTAATTCTAGGGCTTATTAGCGCAGTTTGTATTGTGTTATTTGCATGGTATTATACCCCTTTTATTCTGAATAAAGAAAATTTGCAAAGCGATAATTTTCATTCCATGCACGAACAAAGCGTATGGGTTTTCAAAATACTGACGATGAGTTTAAGCATATTGCTTGTATGGCGTGGATATAAGCTGCATAGTTGAGAGAACACAAACAACTGCATGCAACACATTCCTGTATTAAAAACTCATACACTTAACATTTATCCAGACACTCATTTTTTGCCTTATAATTGCAAACCCTGCACACATAGCCTATTAAGGATTACTTTACTTGCTTTGCCAAAGATTCAATGTCCTAGTATAAATATAGGCAATATATAGCCCTCACAATGCCCTTCATGATTGATTTGATAGCACCCTTACCCTCAACAAGCTATGTTGATTCATTGCTCCTTACAAGAGAGTAAAATTTCCATGAATCTTATCTCATAAGTTGCGTTATTGTATTAGAAAAATTGTATTAGAAAACAATGACACAAACTCCCGATTCTGCTGCAATCTCGCACGAATTAAATAAAGACTCTAATAATATTTGCGACAACATGAACATTAACCCAATGAATTGGTCTTATGTTGTAAGATATTTTCCTCAAAGCCTATTTCAGCACTTTGTTTTTCAAGCCTATTTATGAGCTTTAGAATTTTCTAAAGATTCTGTATAGTGATTTCGTGGATAAAGAGGGGCATTCTTAATGTATTCCAAAAGGCTTGTTGCGTATGAGCCGCTTGGTAATTCAAATTCTAAAATAGCTTGTGCTTTTTGCGCAATATAGGATATTTGCATATTTTTTGGATACACCCACGCATAACGTCTCGTGCCTTGCGCATAAATATGACGGGCAAAATGAGATTCTATCACCCCTGCGTACTTTTTTGCTAGGTAAGTTTTCATACCCTTACCACCCACACCTTGAGATTGTGTATTATTTTGGGATTGTAAATGTGAATAATTGGCACAATCTAACCCACTTAGTAATCCTGTAATGGCTATTTGCGCCTGCTCTAAGCGCGCTATATCATTGAGAAATTGTGGATTTATGAGAGAATCCGTATTATTAGAATTTCTGTTTTCACAAACATGGTTTAATGATTGTGTTTGCTGCATGACTTCTCCAAGGAAAAAAAGTTTGCCAAATGGATAATGCTTGCAAACATCTCCTACAAGTGGTATAAGTT
>NZ_NXLP01000004.1:0-111439 GCF_003364125.1 Helicobacter sp. MIT 14-3879 | reverse complement strand
GCCACTAATCCATCTCTAGCAAGCTAGAGACTTCATCGTTCGACTTGCATGTATTAGGCACGCCGCCAGCGTTCACTCTGAGCCAGGATCAAACTCTCCGTAAATAAAATCCAAAAATATTTTTAGATTAATTTAAGTGAAAAGCTGTATCCAAAAACTAGCTCAATTAAAAAATGAAATCTTTAAAATCTTAAAACAATAAGAAGTAATAGACAAGTTGTTAATTAATCAAACTAATAATAAAAATTAAATTTATTTTAAAATATAATTTAAAATCTGTTAGTTTCTTGCTTAGTTATCAAAGATCACTATGCTAAATTAATTTAATTAACTTAGTTTCAAAGTATTAAAATTAAACCTAATCTAATCATAGAACATCCGATTTTGATTATAGTTTTATTCCTAAATTCTCAAAAAAGGAAATGAAATAATACAAATCTAATACTTAAATAAAACTTAAAAATATAAAGTATTTTTATAAATATATATTAATTATATTTTAAACTTTAAATAGTTTCCTTTCTCTTTTTTAATATATCTGCTAATAAAAAAGCTAATTCTATTGCTTGGATAGCATTTAATCTAGGATCACATTGTGTAATATAATTATTTACAAGTCCAGATTCTGTAATTTTTTGTCCTCCTCCTATACATTCTGTTACATTCTGACCTGTCATTTCTAAATGGATTCCACCAGCATAGCTATTTTCTGCATCATGTATATCAAAAAATGCCCTAACTTCACCCAAAATATCATCAAACACTCTTGTTTTATAACCATTACTTGCTTTAATAGTATTACCATGCATTGGATCAATACTCCATAAAATATTTCTACCTTCCTTTAACACATCCCTTAAAACTAATGGAAAGTTATGCTTGATTTTATCTACACCCATTCTAACTATGATATTTAATCTACCACTTTCGTTATTAGGATTTAGAACATCACACAAACCAATAATTTCATCTTTAGTAATACTTGGACCAACTTTTACACCTAAAGGATTCTCTACACCTCGTAAAAATTCAATATGTGCTTCATCTAATCCTCTGGTTCTCTCGCCTATCCAAAGCATGTGTGCAGAACAATCATAATACTTGCCACTAAGACTATCTTGTCTACATAATTGTTCTTCATAGTTAAGCAATAAAGCCTCATGAGAAGTATAAAATTCAACTTCATTAAATTCTCTTGCTTTATCTAAATCTATTCCGCAAGCTTCTATGAATTTTAATGTTTCTGTAATTCTTTGTGCTAGTTCTTCAAACTTTTGACCAAAAGAATTATTTTTAACGAACTCAAGATTCCACTTATGAACTTTACTTAAACTCGCAAACCCACCTTGTGCAAAGGCTCTAAGAAGGTTAAGAGTTGAGGCACTTTGATTATATCCTTGTAACATTCTCTCTGGGCTTGGTTCTCTATCATCTTTTGTAGTCTCTATTCCATTTATTATATCTCCACGATATATAGGAATTTCCACTCCATTAACATTTTCTGTATCACTAGAGCGAGGTTTTGCAAACTGACCTGCTAATCTACCTACTTTTATTACAGGAGAGCTGCCAGCATATGTTAAAATTGCACTCATTTGAATTATTACCTTAAACATATCTCTAATGTTAATTGCATTAAATTGTCTAAAAGATTCTGCACAATCTCCACCCTGAAGCAAAAAAGCCTTTCCTTTTACTGCTTTTCCTAAATGTTCCTTTAGTTTTTCTGCTTCACCTGCAAAAACCAATGGCGGGTAGGTTTTTAATTGTTCTTCAACACTTTTTAATAAATCTTTATCTTTATATATTGGTTGCTGCTTGATATTAAATTTTCTCCAACTTTTTGGATTCCACTCTTTCATTATAATAATTCCTTAATAATAAATTTTATAAGGAATCATATTATCAAAATAGTATTAAAAATTGCAAGAATACATTAATATTTAAAGATTATTTTCCTTCATAAACCTGTCTTGGACGAGTTATTCTTGCTCCTGATTTAATATGTTCTATTACTTGTGAGCACCACCCCGGCATTCTTCCTATAACAAATATAGGAGTAAATAAACTAACTGGAATTTTTAAAGCTGTTAAAATTATACCCGAATAAAAATCAACATTTGGGTATAGTTTTCTTTCTATAAAGTATTCATCTTTTAGTGCTACTTCTTCAAGCTTTTCTGCTATATCACTAAATTTTGCATTCATCTTTATGCCTTTTTTATCAAGCTCATCTTTTAAATTCTTTATTGCTTTTGCACGTGGATCATAACTCTTATAAACACGATGCCCAAACCCCATTAATCTGAATGGATCATTTTTATCTTTTACCCTATCTATAAATTTAGGAACATTGCTTACATCGTCAATTTCTGCTAATTGATTTAATACTTTCTCATTAGCTCCACCGTGAGATGGTCCCCATAAAGCATTAATCCCCGCACTAATTGCAGCATAAGGATGAACCCCTGTTGAAGCTACATTTCTTACAGTTGTTGTAGAGGCATTTTGTCCATGCTCTGCGTGAAGGCTAAAAATCTTATCCAGTGCTTCCACCTCTAAAGGGTCTATCTCAACTTCACCATCAATATTAACGCCTAATTTCCCATAAGGAAATGCCCTAAGCATATATAAAAAATTTTCCACATAAGAACGAGAAATATCTGGGTAAATATAAGGATAACCTATGGAATTACGATAAGAGAATGCAACCAAAGTAGTAATTTTTGCAATCATTCTTTTTGCCATCATTTGATAACCATTATCATCACTTATATCTACATAATCTTTATAGAAAGTAGATAATGCACCGACAGCTGAAGAAAGATTTGCCATAGGATGAGCTCCATCTGGAAATGCTTTAAATATATTTATAAGCCCCTCGTGTAAAAACCCTAGTTGTCTTAATTCTAAATCAAATTCTTTAGACTCTATATCATTTTTTGGTAATTTATCACTTATTAATAATTGACAAATATCTGTAAATTTATATTTAGATACCAAATCTTGAATGGGAATCCCTCGATACAATAAAATACCATTATTTCCATCTATATAGCTAATAGTTGATTTACAGCCTGCTGTCGAAGCATATCCGGGGTCATAAGAAAAAATGCCTGTTCTCTCAAATAGCTTACCAAAATCAATAGCCTTTGGACCTCTTGTGCAATTAATCAAGTCAAAATTAAATTTTTCACCAGTTGAATTATTAATAAGTGTAATAGTATTATTTTCCATTGTAATCTCCTAAATATAATAATATCATTGATTATATTATCAATATTAATCATAATAACAAAAAGCTTTAGCTTTAAAAATAAAATTTAAAAACTAAAGGGCTTAATAAAATTGAAAAATTACAAATTGTATAAGTTTATTAAGATAACTTTAGATTAATATTTTAATTATAAGAATCATTAAGCAATAAAATAGCTATATTAAAAAGATTGAAGTTTGATGTTATTATAATAATAGATTACTAGTTTAAAATTATGGTATTTTAGATTCTAAATTTTTAGTTTTAGAAGAATCTATGCCAATATGAGTTTCTATTATTTTTAGTTTCTTATCTATGCCAACACTTACAGTTACTTGATTTAGTAAAACCCAAAGAGATAATAAACCAATAAAGAGTGAAATAAATACTGAAACTAATGAAATTTTAATTGCCAAAATTGCTTTTTTGTAAATCTTATTAATATCATCTGACATAATATTTCCTTAATAAAAATTTAATAATTACACTTATTATCATACCAAATACTGCACTCATAACAACACAAGCACCAATGCTTAAATTGTAATAATAAGAAATAAATATACCTGTAATAATAAATAAAAATGAAAGCATAGAAGAGAATATCATCATTTGTTTTAATGAATTTACAAACATTCCTATGATATAAGCTGGAATACTGAGTATAGCTAAAACTAATATCAAGCCAGCTACACTCATACTCATAACAATTCCGAGCGATATAAATATAAAAATAACCAATAGAAATAAATTAACATTAATATTTTTTAATTTACAAAAAATTTCGTCATAAGAAATGCTTAAAATTTCTCTATAATAAAATCCAATAAACAATAAAAGCAAAATATCATATATACTAATCACTAAAATATCTTTACTAGAAACTGCTAGAATTGAGCCAAATAAATAGCTTGTCATATCACTTGCATAACCCGGGGTAATATCTATTAAAATTACCCCTAAAGCCATACCAAAAGCCCAAGAAGCTGCAATAAAAGAATCTATATTAGTTTTTTTATATAAAATAAAATATAGCAATACTAAAGACATTACAACGCTTACAATAGATGCTCCTAACATAGTATTAAAGCCAAAATAAAGTGCTAATCCAACTCCACCAAATGCACTATGAGCTACTCCACCACTTAAGAATACCACTCTATTTGAAACTATCAAAGAACCTATAATTCCTCCACAAATAGAGATTAAAAATGCAATAATAATTGCATTTTTAATAAATTGAAATGCAATAATATCAAACAAATATCTTCCTTAAATCATTAATAGAACTACTTTAAATCGCTATAAAATCTATCAATATCAAAGCTTTTATTTAGATATTTCACTATTTCTATAGTATCAATTTCTGCATTACCAAGACAGCTAGTAGCTCCTGGTGATGGGGTCATATTAAATGTTAATCCTTTTTTTGTAATTATCTTTTTCTCTCCTAATTCAAGTTTTTTAGAACTCATATCAATAACTTGCGGTCTAACTTCACCAAAACCTTTTGCATAAGTTAAATCCTGTAATTTTAAAGAAGGAATAATTTTTCTTGCATCTTTGATAAAGATTCTTTTCCCAATAATAGGCAGCTCAAAAGCAATATTTCTAAAAACATAGCTTCTAATTTCACTATCTTTTAACAAATCCAATCCAACTTTTAAAGCACCTAATTTAAAATCTATTAATAATAATTCACTACTTAAATTACCAAATAAATGTTCAGAACGTTCTAATTTTGGCATAGTAATAGCTGTAGGTCCAAGCCTCGTATGACCACTTAGTGCAATATCTGGATCTCCGTGTAATGCAGCAAATGGTAATTTTGGATTCTGAACTGTATAAACTTTTCCTCTTAAAATACTACCAGGAACAAAATAAAAGCTTCCTGCAACAGGAAGACAGCCTAAATCTTTACCATACCCGCATTTTTGAGCAAGAGGAAGAGAATATGAACCTGCATTTACAAGAATAAATTTAGCATTTATTATGCTATTATCATTAGATTGTATCATATAGCTTCCATCTGCATTTTGTTTGATTTTAGTAACCTTAAAATTAGTTATTATTTTATTATTTGGATTTGCTTTTATAGCTTCTTTTGCAAAATTATCACTTAAAACCTCAAAATTCATTCCACACCAAGACTCATTATAGCCAGATGCTACGACATTTTCTATTCTATCATCACCATTCATAGATTCTATAATTTTTGGTTCAATTTTCTTAATCTCATTTTTATTGAAAAATTTAAGTCCATCAAAAATTTCACTAAATTCTTTATGTCTATTTGTTATAAACTCACATTCCTCATCACCAACACCAATAGCTAGTTTTTGCATTTTAAAAATTGCCTTATTTTGAAGACCTTTATTTAGTGCATAATGCATTAATTTATCTGCTGAAATTTTAACTTTTTTTGCTTTCTGTGCTGTGTAATTCGTCTCTATTGAACCATCGTGAATTGTTTGGGAATTTGCCTTAGAGCTAGAGCTAATAGAAGCTAGTTTATCACATTTCTCAAGTAAAACAATTTTGTTAATATCTGTATATTCACTTAAAGTATAAAAAGTAGCACAACCTGAGATTCCACCACCAATGATTGCAACATCAAAATTGTTATCCATTTTGATTCCTTTCTTATTTAACCTTTATTCTTTCTATTAATTTCTTCATAAAAACGTCCATAAATTCCTAATTTATTTTTAAAACTATCAAAATCTACAATTTCATTATTTATAAACAAAACCTTGTTTACATATTCAGATAAATTAGAAATATCATGACTAATAAGTATTATAGTATGATTAATATTTATTTGTTTTAATAACTTATAAATTTCTTTTTGTGTAAGCATATCTATATTTGATGTTGGCTCATCAAAAATTAATAATTTTGGCTTACCACATAACGCCCTAGCTATCATTACACGTTGTCTTTGACCACCTGATAGACTGCCTATTGCTCTATATTTTAAATTCTCTATTTCTAATTTTTGCATTATATCCAATGCTTCCAATCTATCATTCTTTGTGATTTTGTAACCAAATCTGCTCTTCTGCAAAAACCCCATCAATACTACATCAAAGGCTTGTATAGGAAAATCCTTATTTATGCCTGTATCCTGAGGAGTATAGCCTATAAGTGAATTTTTGCTAAATAAGGTTACATTAGGATATATTATACTTCCACTAGTTGGTTTCAATAATCCTAATAAAATCTTTGCAAGAGTGCTTTTACCTCCACCATTTGGTCCAATAAATGCTATAAAATCGCCTTGAGAAATGCTAAAGTTAATGTTTTTTAACACAAAATTTACATTATATTTAAAATTAATATCCTTGCATATTATAATCTCACTCATCTTTACTCTTTTGATAATAAATCAATAAAGTAATTTATATTATTTAGCCAATCATATTCAAGTGGATCAACGACATCTATTCTTATCCCTGCTTCTTTTGCTATTGCAATAGCACTTTTTTGTGAAAATTGAGGTTGGACAAAAATCGTTTTGATGTTGTATTTTTTTATTAAATCTAATATATCTTTTGTATGAGATATTTTTGCCTCTTTACCATCTAGTTCTATTGAATATTCAATCAAACCAAGCTCTTCTGCAATATAATTCCAAGCAGGGTGATATACTAGAAAAGATTTATTTTTATCTTTTATTTTATTTTTTGCATCTAAAAATGCTTTATCAATTTTTTCTAAAAAATCATTTAAATTTTTTTCATAGATTGCCTTATTGTTAGAATCTAGGTTTATTAAAGTTTCTGCAATCTGTTTAATATGACTCTTTGATAAAACAAATGAAAGCCAAATATGTGGTGCGTGTTTATGACTATGATTATTGTTGTGATTGTGATTAAAATATTTTTTAGATTCCATTTCATTTAATGGTGGAACTATTTTCATATTTTTATTTACAGCTTTAAATCTATCCAACCACGCATCTTCAAAAGGCATACCTATATTAAAATAAACACTTGATTTATTGAGCTCTAATAGCTGTTTCATACTTGGTTCATAAGTCTCTGGGCTTTTTCCTTTATCAACCATAATATTAACATCTACTAAATCTCCTGCAATTTGTTTTACAAAAAAAGCCTGTGGAATAATACTTACACTAACATTAATCTTTGCATATAATGTTGCACAAAATAATAATGTAATTATAAAAAATACTCTCATGTTATACCCCTTTAGTAATTATAGTATGTAATTTTAAAATTTTAAAATTAACATAAATAACTAAAATTATCTATATTTGATAAACATTAAATTAATTTATTTTAAAAATATTTAATAATATTAACTCAAGACTTAAACAATTATGAAATTAATATTTCCTCTTTTATCTTTAATCCAAACCCATCTAATGCAATATATTGTTTATTTTTATGTGTAACTAATAAATTAAAGTCTGTAATTTTTAAATATTTTAGAATCTGTGCCCCTATACCAAAGGTTTTATTTTCAATAATATTAGTATTTTTATCTCCATTAATAAAAATAAAATATCCCCCATTTTTTTTAAAAAATTCTATTGATTTAGACAAAATACTAAACTCTTCATTTTCAAGAAGTCCTAAAATGTTATTGAAAGTATGAAATTTAATATTAGGAGATTCTGAAAACTTATACACTATATGCTTTAATCCCAAATGATCTATAAATACAATTTTATTGCAATCAATTCCAAAAAAAGAGGTGTTTCTCTCTTCTATTTTATTGACTAATTGCTCATATTGAAGCTTATAATAAACTAAGTCAGATACATATAGAATCTTTAGATTATGCTTTTTTGCGAACTTAATAACAAAGTCATCATTATTATTAGCCATGCTACCATCATTTTTCATTAATTCACAAATGACAGAAATAGGCTTTAATCCAGCTAATTTACAAATATCAACACTTGCTTCAGTATGCCCTGTTCTCACTAAAACACCACCTTTTTTTGCAATCAAAGGAAAAATATGTCCAGGACGTGCAAAATCACTTGGTTTAGAATCCTCATTACATATTAATTTTATAGTTAAGTCCCTTTCAAATGCTGATACACCAGTCTTAGCACTTTTAGCATCAACTGAAACTGTAAAAGCTGTCTCGTGATTTGAGCTATTATCATTTACCATTAATGGAAAATCTAACTTTTTTGCTATATCGCTAGTAATTGATACACATAACACTCCTCTAGCTTCTGTTACTAGAAAATTTACTTTTTCAGGTGAACTAAATTCTCCTGCATAAACTATATCACCTTCATTTTCTCTATTTTCATCATCCATTATTATTATCATTTCACCATTTTTTATAGATTTTATTGCTTCATCTACCCTTTTTAACTGCATGAAGATTCCTTAAAAATAGTTTATTAAATCAAAAATTATAGCAGAAATTCTACTTGACAATGCTAGATTAAATTAAATATAATTCCAGTTTCATTGCATTTCTTTAAATATATTATTGGGGTATAGCCAAGTGGTAAGGCACCTGGTTTTGGTCCAGGCATTCAGAGGTTCGAATCCTTTTACCCCAGCCAATTTATATATTTATTTTTTATTTTATTTATTTAAATATTTACTTCTTTTATTGACGCGGGATAGAGCAGTTCGGTAGCTCGTTGGGCTCATAACCCAAAGGTCGATGGTTCAAATCCATCTCCCGCAACCAATTAGAATAACTCAAAATAAAACTTAGTTAAATATACAATTAAATTATTTAAAATGTAACTTTCTTAAACCTTGATTAAAATATTTGATTTTAAAAATAAATTAAAACAAACTGTAAAATTTTTAAAAATACTTATAAACTTAGATAAAAGTAAAAGAAAGAATACAAGAAAGCTAAGAAATAAAATATAGACTTCTAAATTTTCTCGTAATTAACTCTTAATATCTTATACTCGTTACTTACCGTAGCATTATGATAAAGTAATTTATATGCAGTTTTTGTTTGGCAGATACTTAATAATTACAAACTTGATACTGACAAAATTTATACAAACTTAATAATAGAAATTAAAGCCATAAATAAAAAATATTTAGCTTTAAGCATAATTAGATAGTTCTTATAAAGGAAAAAGCTGTTGATAATTGACTTAACTCTAGCATAGAACAATATTTCAAATATTATTGATAAATAAGTTTATCTTAGAAAACTAATGAAAGAGTTGTTTGTAGCAAAGCAAGGATTTTTGTTGCCCCATAAAGTGCGGAAGTTAATCAAAGAGCTGTTTATAATAGAATATAAAAAAGAAAAAACTAAACTTATATATGATATGTTTCAAAGAAATATAAGTTAAAATTATTTCTTTATTTAAAATATTAATTAAAGAATTAAGAAAAAATAAGGAAACATAGCATTTATAAAAAAATAAAAATTGAAAAAGGAAATTAAGGTTTGAAATTTTATATAAAACCAACAGAAGAACACCCTAATAAGACAAAAGAATGCTCTTATAAAAGAGGGGATTCTTAAGCTTTTTACAGCAGAAAGCTATGAAGAAACAGCAAAAGAAGAAAGGTTAAGTAACAATTTAAATGAAGATTATGAAGTGGTAGAGTTTGAAGTAAATGATAATTTAAAAATCAAAGCTTTTAAAACAATGCTTGAAGGAACAGAAACTTATAGGCAAACACCACTAGATCCAAACATCATCACCAAACCTTTACTATATACAAGCAAAACAAATCCCCAAAGGCTTAGATTCCCCAAACAAAAGTAAGCAAAGGCAAATATAGGAATCCTTAAGGCTTATAAAAAGGATAAGCACACCCCCATACTTTCTTAGAAGACTTCACAGCCTTAAGCAATCTACACAATGAAATCTATAACATAGATATAGAGCAAGAAATACAATTAAGAGCTTTTGTTTATGAGGAGCAAAAAACTTATACCCCCTTGAAAGAAATAAAAGATAATACCAAGCAAATTAAACAAAATCACGCCTTACAACAAGGCAACATCACCAAAACCATTATCACAGATAAATTAAGATATAATGACATAGCAGAGGAAGAGATTAAATGGGCTTTTAAGGGCTTTTAAGGTTGTAGAGGGAGCTTACTTGGCTGATGAGAAGAATACAAGTGAAAAATCCTAAAGAAAATAATAATAAGAATCCTAAGACGAAATAATGCCTTTCCTTCTCTTGGAAGCAAACAAATCTTTAAAATCTCAAATAAATAATGAGAATATAAAAAAAGGATTCTGACAATAAAGCAAACATTTCTCCTAAACTCTCCTCTATCCCAAAAGATTATATAGAATTAGAGAATAAAAAAGGGGTTTGTATTACTTTAAAGCTAAGTGATATATTTGATAAAGAACTCTTAAACAACAATGCAGATAAAAAACACTCATTGATAAAAACATTATCTTCTTTGCTTATGCAATAAGTCCTGCCTATTGTATTTATAATAAAAAAGATAAAAAAATCTTAAAAGATAGAATTACCTCCATAGAGCTTAAGATAGTAGAATCTCGTTTTGTCTTAGAATTTGATGGAAAATCTCTTATATTATTAGAGAATGAGAGAAAATTAGGAGAATGGGAGGCAAGAAGTGGAATACCATTAGAGACACTACAAGAAGATTCTAAAGAAAACAAACAAAGAGAGAGATTTGCAATCAAAGCCAATGATACAACAAGCTTTTATCATGATGAGTTTTTACATAAAGAAGATTCTACCAAACCCACAAAAGAAAGTGTGCATTCTATTAAGATTACTTATAATCCCAACGCATTAAACTTACAAAAAAATCCAATGTGATTTTAAAGAGGAGTTATGTTATTTCTTCCAACACTTACAACTAAAAGAAGATTCTATAATTCCTTTAAGGATAAAATATCAAAAAAGAATCTTAATTCTTATAGAGAGGTTTAAACAAACAAGTGAATCTACAAAGGGAAGAATGAATATTTATAAAGATAACAAAAGAGTAGATAAGAATGGAAATATTATAGGAGAGAAAACAAAGCAATATGAATATTTTAACCCTAGTTCTTTACTAGATAAAGAACCCTATGCCTATATATTAGAGAGACAAGGTCCTGATGCAATAACAGGAGAGATTAAGCTTAGAATCCCTAGTGGGAGATATGATACAACTTGGCATAATGGGGGGGGGTAAGTTTAGAAATACTCTAAAACTTCATAATGATTTTATAGGAGTAGATAGAAATATCCTTATTCATAATGGTAATTCTCCTAAAGATTCTAATGGGTGTTTATTAATAAATAAAGTTTTTAAAGATAAGATACAAACTACAATAGAAGTAGATAATATTTTACAAATAGGTAAGAAAGGTGAATTAAAAGAACTTATAAAAAATGAATTTAAAAAACTATTAAAATAACAAAAGATAAAAAAGAATTTGTAGATATAAACAAATTTGTACAAAACAATATTGAAGTTAGGATAGAGAATGGATTTAAGAGAGAGGGTAGGGGTATGAGGTGGAGAAAATACCTATTCTTTCAAAAGAGCAAGATAGAAAACAAAGTATTATTAACAACACACCTACTATATTTAATATTGAGGGGTATGAGGAGGGTTGCTCTAGCAATATTCCTTAGCATCAGAAACACGATTTTGAGGAAGTTGCAGAAAATCAATATATAATTGATAAATTGTATGTAAAAATATTGAAACAAATCATATAGACCATAATAGATTAGTTAAGGCAATTATTTACCTAGAATCTACATGGATATTATGACGCTTATTATCCTTGAAATAAAACTTTTCATCCTAATGAATGTAAATTATGATTATTGGGTAGAGCTAGCAAATCAATTTAATTTCACAAAAGAACAAGTTAAAAAATAATAAAGAAATAAATATTAGAATGGGTTATGAATTGGTTAAAAGAATCATTGAAAGATTAGAAAATCCAACGATTGAAAAAATCGGCACACTCTATAATTCTTTAGCTAAAGAGAAAATAGCAGGTTATGGGAGGATATTAAAATATTATTATGAAGAACAAAGTTGGCTAAAGCCAAAGCCTCCAACTTTTCAAGACTTCATAGAGTTTATGCAAAACAATCCACCCTCTACAAAAGGATTTTAGATGTTAGGTATGTCGCTTCAGTATTGGTTTAATGGTGATTGTCTTATTGATTGTTAAGAGAAAATCTTTCATATTTGGTTTTTGGTTTGTTTTCTTCCATTTTCTAGCTTCATATATATGGTGAATCCTCAACTCTACATTATGCGTATGGAATGGGAACTCAAGAAGTAAGAGAAGTTTGGTTTGGGATTCTCTTTGCAAGTTTTGCTTGGGCAATGATAATGTTTTTCACACATTGATAATATATTTTATTTTTAGAGTTTTATTTGTTTATTTAATGAAAGATTGGTTTAAATGATTGAAAAAATAGATATCACTCATTCAAGCATTAATAACACTACAAACCTTAATCAAGATTCCATTACAACACAAGCTAATCTAGAATCCAAAGATTCTACTAATTCTACTTATACTCTAAAAACTACTTTACAAAAAGATAAAGCTTATTCTACTCTAGGAATAGAATTAAAATCTCCTAAAGATTTAGATACCTTTAATAATAATGGAAACTTTAATATTAAACTAACAAATATTGATTTAAAAGAAATAGAAAATAAAAGTAATAATGCAATCACTAAAGATTCTACAATCTTTATTTATACTAAAGATTTAAAAACAAAACTTTATTGCTAAATTAAAAGATAATGCACTCTTCTTTAATATTAATCTTGATAGAAACATTACAAAAGATGAATATAATATATAAACTTAATAGAACCTAAACTTATCTTTCTCTCTTTTATCCCTTTTAGAAGTAATTATGAAGCAAACAATAATACACAAAAGCTACAAATCACTTCTGAATATTTAGAAAAAGGATATATACAAAGAGAGTTTAGAATACCACTTGTTGATTTAAGAAAAAGTGAGATGGTTAGAGAGTGAGAGAATCTTATTATCAAAATAAACTCTTAGTGAATAATGTCTATGCAGAAATAAAAGAAAGAAATAATATAGATAATAAATAGATAATAAGATAATATAGATAATAAAGGCATTACAAATAATAAAGACTATGTATTTAATCTCTTACTATTCTCTAACTTCTAAAAACATTCCTAATCAATATCAATCCACACAATAACAACACAATCTATTCACAAAATAATCCCTATCAATCTATTCTCATTACTCTTAAAGCTTATTATAACCAAGATACTATTCCTAATAAAAATCAACACACAGAAAAACAAAAGTAAATCTATCAACAACAAAAGAAAGAAACAAAATGGGGATATATCATAGGAAGCCCTAATCAGTCTATACCTGTAAAAGAAAATAAAACATTCCAAATACTCAAAGACAAATATGATAATGAACTTCAAGGTGAGGAAAAACCTACACTTTAAACAAGAATGGCTTAATCAAACAATAAGAATCTATGCCTTTATAGAAAATCCCAATCATAAAGTAGGCAATACCTTTTATTTCTACACACCTATGGAGTTTAAAGAAGAGGGATTAATTGATGTAAGTGATGAGTTATTTGCTTTGCTGATAGGGGCAAAAGCAAAAGCTGTTTATCATCATATCTATAATGCAATAAATGAAATTGCTAATCTTGGTAGGGGCAAGCTAGATAAAATAGATGAAATACCAGCAAGGATGCTTTATAGCCAAGAAACAAGAAGTGGTATAATGAAAAACTAGAAAGAATATGGAATCCATTTCGCGAAATAAAAGACTTAAGACAACAAGCAGAAAGATTATACGAGTTAAGAAATAGTATTAAGTAACAAACTAGAGACTTTATGGAAGATAGAATTATGGCTTTGTGGTTAAACATTAAGCCAAACTCAAAAATCAAGCCTTTTTAATTTTATGTCAAAAAATATAGCAAAGAAATCAAAAGTTAAAATGATGTATATAGAAAAATCATTGGTAGTTCTAAAAAAGCAAACCCAAAAGTCAATAATAAATATCTTAAAAAATAAGGAATAATTATGGATAAGCAAAATGATACCAAAGAATTAAGTGATAGAGAGTTTTTAGAAAAAAGAGACCCCAATAATATTATTTGGTATGAAAAAGTATATGATTGAGGGTAATAAGAGGTGGCAATTTGAAATATTGGGATTTGGTTATTCAGATGCCTTTGAGTATTGTCAAGATATATGGTTAGCTTTTCATTGTAATATTGTTTTGATAGATTTTAAAGACCTCATAGATACTATGGCTTGGGATTTTAGCATTAATGATATACGATGTGTGTGATATTATGATGATTTTTCTGCCCATCATTATGTTTTTCCATTCAATGAAACTAAAGAAAATCTCAATAGACTTGAAGAGTTTGTTAAGATTATCGTTAATGAACTTAACAGACTTGCGATAGAAAAAAGCATTGAGCCTTGTATCTAAATAGACGAACTTATCTTAAGAGAGATTAGGAGATAGGATCTTAACACTTGAGGAAAGAGCAAAATTTCACTTTAATTTTCGCAATCAAGTTAGACAGGCAGCACGAGAGAAAATGAAAGATAGAAAAAAGGCAAGAGAGCTTGAGATGAAAAAGAAAAACAAAACTTGGGAATAGTGGGTAAAAGATTTAAAGAGGGATAAGGGATTTACAACAATGGAAGAAGTTTATCATTATACTATTGAATCTTCAGGTAGAACAAGAGCAAGCGTTAATGAAAAATTAGGAGTAAAGCCAAAATAAGAGGGATAATATAATATTTAATTTTATAAAAATATATTTAATAGGAGAAAAATAATGCAAAATAGAGAGACAGAAAAAATTACTTATTAGAAATCTTATTGAGAAAAACACAATCATTTAGATTATCATATAGAAAATATTTATGAAGATGCTTGCCCCTACTGCCTTGAACTCTAGCAAAATATAAACATTATAATGTAGTATTAGACAAGAAAAACTTAAAGAATGCTTGATAGGACAAGGGTTAAAACAAATAGACAAATTCAATCATCATAGATGCTCCTATAAAGAAGATAAACTTAAAAATAAACGAGATAGTGCTTCAACAAAATAAGCTTATCTTAAAGATAGAAAGATTATACAAACTCACAGGATAAGTTTATTATAAAATTTATAGATGATAATTAATTTGTATATATTTTAGTGTGTAAAAAATATGTTATATATTATTAAAAGTGTAAGAACATAAAAAGAAAAATCTAAGATTCTATGTAGAGCTTGATTGGGAAGAATTTTATTTAAAATTTCCTTTGATGAGGGAGCTAGGGGGGGGGAATGCTAAAAATACAATTACAAAAACCTAGCTATAGCTATCAAGGCATACTTAATCCAATAATACCAACATACAATGGAAAGATTCTAACAACAAGGCATACCTAATCCAATAATACCAACATACAATGGAAAGATTCTAACAAAAGGTTTTTTAGCAGGGATACAAAAATTTATCGAAAACAAAAAAGATATTATCAAAGAAATAAGAGATGATAAATCCACTCTGCAAGTAACTGCCAATCTCTTAGAGATAGTAAATAATCCAAAAGAAGCAAATGTCAATAATAAGATATTTTCTATCACTGCAGATTCTACCAACCTAAGAGAATGCCAAAAACTACTTGATGATATAAAACCAAGCAATTTAAGGCGACATCAAATGCAATATTATGGCATTTCTGATACTTACTTTGGAATGGGATATATTGCTAATATATTAAATGAAAAATCAAACCAAGCCATAGCCCTAGTTAATCAGTTAATCCTGTTAAGATCTCCAATCATAGGGTGGGGGATAACCCACAAAAGTGTTACCTCTTTAAGTAAAATTTCTATTTTGAATCCAAAATCCAAATTTTAGATAAAATACTCGCATAGGACACTTTCTACGCCCTTTCTGGTAAATTTCAAATCTATTATGTCCTAGATAGATTTGAGGTAGAAAAAATAAATGATAAAGAAATAGCTACTTATCCTACGCAAATAAAAGCTTATGTTGATGATGGATTTGATTTTATCATTGAAAAGCCCGAAGATGCGAATCAATTTGTAGGTGTATGGAATTATGAGACTATGGAGTTTATTATGGATAAGAGTTCTTTTGCATTGGCGAGGGAAATAGCTCATAAATATATATCTTTGGTAGATACTACAGATAACATCAAACAACCAAACGAAAACACAATGTTTAATCAAGACTACAACAACACCCAAAATTATTTTAACTTGGGCTGTGATTTTAGAATCCTTACTTCTAGCTTCAAAGATATAGAAGTGTATCCTTTATCAATGCCAATAAGTGTGAGGATTGATGAAAATGTGTGAGCTAAATGAGAAGCTATATAGTCCATCACATATTGATGATATATTTCCCATTCTTGTAGGTTATGGGGTAATACTTTTTATTTGGCTTGCAATTAAGCCTATTTATAAAACGATACATAAAAAAGATTTTATAAGATATTGGGGTGTTTGTGGTATAGCATATTGGATATTAACAATCGTTCTTTGGAAAATTTATAAGTTTTTTAAGCTTGATGCTCTTATCTTTGAAGTATGGGCATTATCTATTGTTTTTTGTATTGTGTCTGTTGTGTATTTTATGGTTTTTAGATTTCTTAGCCACCAAGAAATCATCAAAGAATCTTTGAGTAAAAAGGAAAAAATAGGGATTATTCTAGCAAGTTTTATACATTTTTTAATTTCACCGATACTCACCATACCTATTGTAATTATACTAAGCGAGGCAATAAGAGAATGTTAAAGATACAAAACAATTACCAAAACACCCAAAATTATTTTAACTTAGGCTGTGATTTTATCGTTACAAGCAAGACTTTCAAAGATATAATAGTGCCACAAGATTCTGATTCAAAATGGATATTTATGATAAAAATAAAAAAGGCAATCAATGACTGATGGTTGGGGATTTTTAGTGTATATAATCATATATCCTATGATTTTTATTGGTATTATATCATTTTTTGTTGCTTTGCTTCTTCTTTAAATGGCAGAGCTTTTGTAATTTCTTATATTCAAAAAGTTTTTGGATTGCTTGGCTATTTCCATATTATTTATTGTTAATTATTGTCTGTATTACCAATGAATGGGGACTATTGAAACTTTATATTTGCATATTGTCTTTACCCATAGTATATCAATCAAGAAAATGGTATATGACTAATAGAAAAAATAAAGCAATAAATATTTTTTTCAATTTGGATTATTCCAATAAGCATTATTTCACTCTTCATTCATCTTGGAATCATAGCTTTATATTTGTTCTTTAAAGCACAAGGATAAAGCTATGTTTAACATTGATTAAACAAAATTATAATACAAAATAACATATAAATATATTTTACAGGAATCTGATAATAAAAAATGCAGAAATATTTGAGTGTGAAGTTGTAATTGTAATAAAAAGGAAATAGCTATTATTTTCTATTTTAATTTTGATAAAAATAGGTATTATCCAAACAGAAAAACTTTTTTTATTGCATTATGTTATATACAAATCTTTAATGCTTCTATCCTTATTTATACTTGCATACATAATGTATGTAAAATTTCTTTCAAAATCCATTGCCAATAAATTTATATATACTTTCCTAAATATAATTATAAAAAATCTACTTGATTAACTTAAATTAAAAATGGCAGCTTGTCACATATTATAGAATTATATATTTAAAATATAGATTGTAACATTGATATATTTTTTAATGATTATTAATATTTTATTTTGATTTTATTTAATCTAACTAAATGTGTTTTATATAAAATTTAGATATTTTGTAGGTGGTGTCCCCAATTGGATTCGAACCAATGGCCTTACGATTAGGAATCGTATGCTCTATCCTGCTGAGCTATGAGGACTATTTTATACAAATGATAGCGATAGATTATTATAATCTATCGCTATTTAACGTAGCTTATTTTTTGCTAACTTTAATTTTAGCAACTTCGTCTTTAAGTGCTTTACCAGCCTTAAATTTAGGAACCATTTTTTCTTTAGTTTTATAAGTTTTATTTTGTCCAGGAATTTTTCCTTCTTTAGCAGCTTGAACTGCAGTCTCAAATTTGCCAAAACCAACTAACTCAACGGTTTCTTTTTTTACTAATACTTTTCTAACAGCATCTGTAAAAGCAGTAATGGCTTTTTCAGCTTCTTTTTTTGTGTCATACCCACCAACTTTTTTCACTTCTTCAATAAATTCAGACTTGTTCATTTTCTTCTCCTTTATATTTTTTATTATGAACGCCGTAATTATAATATATTTTTGATAATTTGCAATACTTAATTGCCTAAATTTCGTTACTTTTAGAATTTTTACATTAAAAAACAAGCCAAAATACAATATTTTAATGATATTAAAACCTATATTTGTAAGCAATTTAGACTAAAACAACTCTTTAAAGTTAGTTATTAAAATATTTTTTATAAAATTATAGAGTTATTTTTTAGAAGAGATTAAAACATTGAAAACCTTTAAAATATTAATTATTGGCATTTTTATTATTACAAATATTCTTATGTGTAACGAACAAAACACATTAGATATTCTTAAGAATACTAAGTTAAAAGAAACTTACTATGAACCCACAAGTAAAGGTGGGTATTTAGGATTAAGTGTTGGTATACTTTTTGTTGCATCTTTTACAACCGCAGGAATCCTCTATACTATGCCAGAAAAAGTTACTAAGTGGAATAAAAAGGAGATAAAATATATTTTTAGAAACTATAAAAAGAAGGTTTCTAAAGGTCCTGTTGTAGATGACGATGAATTATGGTTAAATTACATAGCTCATCCATATTTTGGGGCATTATACTACATTCAGCCTAGAATGGCAGGATTTGATTGGAGTGAATCTGTATTCTTCTCATTCCTTGCATCGACATTCTTTTGGGAATATGGTTTAGAAGGATTTGCTGAAACACCTAGCTGGCAAGATATAATTATCACACCAGCTATTGGCTCTCTTTTGGGTGAGGGATTTTATAGAATTATTAGATATATCCAATTAAATGACAATAAACTATTTGATCAATGGTGGCTTGGTAAAGGTATAATTTGGATATTAGACCCTATTGGAAGCTTAATTTATAGCACAGGACTTGGAGAGCTATTTGGAATTTATAATAAAAATAAAAAAATACAATTCATTTCAACACCTATATTGCCAAACGGCAAAGGAGGTGTTCAACTAAGCTTTATAATTAATTTCTAAACATTAATTTCACTTAATGTGCTTCAAAAATCATATATTCAAATCTCTGTGCTATTGCCCTAGCACGAGATAAAATCTGCTCTGCAATATGAGATTCAAAAATAATATTTAAACTCTCTTCAAACAAAGAAAGCCATGAGCCAAAAAGCTCTCTTTTAAAAGGTGGCAATTCTAAATGTGCCTTCATAGGCTGACCGGCATAATCACCCTCCCCCAAAAGCATTCCTTGCCAAAAAGAAGCAATCTTTGCTTTATGCTTATCCCAGCTATCATTATCTGTGCCAACCTTAGAATTAAAAATTTCTCCTAATTCACCTTTATCAACTCTAATCTTTTCATAAAAAACATTCATTAATTTATTTATGCCTTCCATATTAATCTCATTATATTTCATATATATTCCTTTTATAATAAAAACTAAATTTTAATAAAATGCTAATTTTGCAAAAATAACTATAAAAAATCCTAAAAATAATGCTATTGGATGAATGATATTTGCTAAAGGATTCTTCTTTTTTATAAAAAACTTAAAACTAAGCGAAGTAATTACCATAAGCACAATAAGCAACGCTAAAAATATCTTTATACTTAATAGAATCTGTAATTTGGTATTAAAAAAACCAAGTTCAAAATTAATCCATCTAGTCATCATTGCACCACCAGTTATTACCAACAAAAGCACACAAAATGGCATTATTTTTGTACCTCTTTGTGAAATAATTTTAAAAAATTTATCTGCTATCTCATCTCCTAATATTTTACGAATAGGTGTTAGCAAAATCACATCCGTAAAGATATAACCTAAAAATATAATAGCACAGAGTAAATGCACTACTAAAAAATATGGATACATTGCTTCCAAAAACTCTCCTAACAATTTAAATATTTAATAATTTATCCATTTCTACGCTTATAGTCATCATAATTAAACCTTTTTACTATCTTAAATTTACCATTCTTTTTTAAGATTCCAAGATAAGGTAATGGAATTCCATTAAAAGTATTATTTTTTACAATGGTATAGTGAATCATATCTTGAATAATAATTTTATCTCCAATTTTAAGCTTTTTTTTAAAGGCATAATCTCCTATAATATCTCCTGATAGACAGCTAGGAGAACCTAAACGATATGGATACTTATATAAATTTTGTAATTTCAAATCAGTATCATTTAAATTTATTATTTTAGAATCTAAAATTTCCGGAGTATATGGCATCTCAAGACAATCTGGCATATGGGTAGCTGCACTTAAATCAACAATTGCAATATTAAATTTATTATTGATTATATCCACGACTTCCCCAACTAAAACGCCACATTTCCATCCGACAGCCTCTCCGGGCTCTAAATATACATCAATATCCTTAAATTCTGCTTTAAAGTCTTTAATAATATCAATCAAAAGTTTCAAATCGTAATCTTTTCTTGTAATATGATGCCCTCCACCAAAATTTATCCATTTCATTTGATTTATATAATTACCAAAATACTTTACTACATATTCTAGGGTTCTTTTTAGCACATCACTATTTTGCTCACAATGAGTATGAAAATGCAAACCACTTACATTCTCTAGTGAATATGTTTTTAATGCTTTCTTAAATTCTTTTGGATTTATCCCAAGCCTGCTTCCTTCTATACAGGGATTATAAATATCTGGTTTTACTTCAGAATACATAGGATTTATTCTAAGCCCAATCTCTACATTTTTTTTTAATAAATGCTTATAAGAATACATTTGATTAAAAGAATTAAAAATTATATGATTTGAAAATGAAGTAAGCTTTTTAATATCTTTTTGTTTAAAAGCTGGAGAAAATACTGAAATAATTGCATTTTTATTGTATTTCCTAAATTCTTCTAAACCTAGTCTTGCTTCATAATATCCACTTGCAGTAATACCATCTAAATACTTTGCTACCATTTTAAAGCTACTCCAAAAAGCAAAACCCTTTAGTGCTAGTAATATCTTAGCATTACTTTTATCTTTAACATATTTTAGAATCTTTAAATTATCTTCTAGTTTTTTTTCTTCTAATATATAACAAGGATTTTTTAATCTCTTTGCTAATTGTTTTATCATTTTTATTCCTTTTTAGAAATATGAATAGAATCTTACAGATTTAAACTTTAAAATTTAACAGCATTTTAAGCTATAAGTTTGATAGAATCTTAAACTTATTTTAGATTTTCAAGAAGGTATAATGACACAAGAAGAGTTAAATGAATTAATACTTGGTAATTTTAATAACGAAGAAACAAAAAAAGAACCACAAAGTAATGAAGAAAATCCGCTTATAGAAACAAAAACTATAAAAATAAATGATAAAAATTTAGATATAAATCATTATCGTGTTAGTGCAGATGAAGAGTGGCCTCCACCTCCCCCTACAGGAGACCATAAGGTAGTAAATCAGCTAGATGATGTAACAAAGGGTTTAGAGGTAAAGGCTACTCAAGTTTTTGATCAATTAGAGACTATTAGCTCTAATGCAGATTTAATTTCAAAAGAAATAAAAAAAATAAAATCATATTTAGAATCTCAAAAAGAATTATTTGAAAAATTATCAAGCCAATTTCCAAATATTATAACATTTAAAGAATCTCTTAAATCAAGTAATGAAATGATAAAACAGGTAAATATAATAATAGAAAAGTCAAATGAGAATAGTGATTGTATTTTACAAGCTATGGATATAATGCAATATCAAGATATTCATAGGCAAAAAATAGAACGTGTAGTAAATATAATGCGAACTCTTGCTAAGTATTTAAACTCTATGCTAGATACTGATATAGATGATGAAAAACGCGTATCTTCAGCTACCTATATAGAAGGTGATAAAAAAAGTGATGTTGTTGATAGTGATGAAATAGAAGCCTTGATAGCCTCTCTTGGTAAAAAATAGTATCTAAATTTTATGTTACAAATAATAGATTCTAATATCCACTCATATCAATTAAAAAATAATAACTCTAAAGTAGAGCTATTATCACCTGCTGGGAATTTAGAAAAATTAAAAATAGCTATAAATTATGGAGCAGATGCTGTATATGGTGGTGTTAGCCACTTCTCACTTAGAAATCGTGCTGGTAAAGAATTTACTTATGAGAGCTTTCTTGAAGGTATAAAATATGTTCATCAAAATAATAAAAAAATCTATGTTACAATAAATGGATTTCCTTTTAATTCTCAAATAAAATTATTAAAAAACCATATTGCTAAAGTGCGTGATATGCAACCCGATGCTTTCATTGTATCCACTATTGGAGTAATGAAGTTATGCAAAGAAATAGCACCAAATATTCCTATCCATATCTCAACACAAGCAAATGTTTTAAATGTTCTTGATGCAAAAGTATTCTTTGATATGGGGGCAAAGCGGATAGTTGCAGCTAGGGAAATTAGCTTAAAAGATATTATAGAAATTAAAAAAGAGATACCAAAATTAGAAATTGAGATTTTTTGTCACGGAAGTATGTGCTTTGCATTCTCTGGTAGATGCCTAATATCATCACTACAAAGTGGAAGAGTGCCAAATCGTGGTAGTTGTGCGAATGATTGTAGATTTGATTATGAATTTTATGTAAGAAATCCTGAAAATGGTGTTATGATGAGATTAGAGGAGGAGGAAGGTGTAGGAACATATATATTTAATGCAAAAGATTTAAATCTATCACAACATTTATATGAAATATTAAAGCAAGATGTGATTAATGCAATTAAAATAGAGGGAAGAACTAAGTCTGCATACTATACAGCAATAACTACTAGAACTTATAGAATGATTTTAGATGATTTTAAAAAGGGTGTTAATCAAAAAGATTTATATGAATTTGAATTAAACACACTAAAAAATCGTGGCTTTAGCGACGGATATATAATCCATAGACCATACGAAAAGCTAAATACACAAAATACACAAAGTGCAATTAGTGATGGAAGCTATCAAGTAACTGCAAAAGTAGATGAAAGCGGAGAATTTGCAAATTGTAACCATACAATAAGAATAGGTGAAGCAAAAGAGATAATCACCCCAATAGAATCTAAGATGCCATTAGTTTGTAATGAAATAGGAGAAATTTATAAAGAAAATAATAAATTCTTTATAAATTTTAATAAGATAATATTTAAAAATGGCAGAGAAGTTAAAGAAATACATAGCGGAAACATTAATCCCTTTAAAATGCCAATAAAATTACCTCCATTTTCATTTATAAGACAAAAGTTAGATGAAACTTAAAAGCAAGGTTGTGTCATTTTTTTATAAACTAACTCCTTTGCTTCTTTATATGTTAGATTAGAATCTAGTTTAAAAGGCTCTAAGGCATAATATTTAATGCTAGCAAATGGCTTTGGGATTATAAATTTATCCCAAGTTTTTAATTGCCAAAATTTAGATGATATAGTTTGTAAAACAACAACATTTACTCCAGTTTTTTGTGCCATAGCAACAACACCATCAGCAATGCTATGATAAGGACCCTTTGGACCATCTGGAGTAATTGCTGTGTCAAACCCTTCTTTTAACTTGCTAAAAGCTTGAATTAAAACTCTTCTACCGCCCTTTGAGCTAGAACCTCTAATACTCTTAAACCCAAAATAGCTATATAACTTCACCATTAATTCACCATCAAAATGTTCACTTGAAATTACAAAGATTTTAGGATTTTTTCTTATCTTTCTATATAAGAATGGAAGCATTAAAAATTCACCATGCCAAAACACAAAAATAGCATTATTGTTATAGACATTATCGTTAATATAAAACCTATTCCTAGATGAAAAATATAATAACCACAAAACACACCAAACAAATCTTGGAATAAACAATAAAAGCAATTTTCTCTTAGTTTCTTTCTTCATTTATGCAATTTTACCAAATAGACTACCATTTTCATTTTTAGTAATAACTACATCATAAATTTCACCTAAACTTACTTCTTTACTACCCTCAATCTTAATTAACCTTCCATTATCACTTCTACCTTCAATAGAATCTATAACATTTTCAATCATCACTCTATGGGTATTATTAATTTCTTTTTTTGCCTTAGATTTCAGAATCTCTCTATGTAAGTTTTGTAAAGTCTCAAGACGACTTAAAGCAACATCTCGTGGAATCTCTTCTAAGTTGAAGGCACTTGTATTTTCTCTAGGAGAGTAAATAAAACTATAAAGTGTATCAAACCCAACTTCTTTTACAACATCTAATGTATCTTTAAAGTCATCTTCGCTTTCTGTTGGAAATGCTACAATTATATCACTTCCAATGCCAACATTTGGAACAAGCTTTTTGATTTTCTCTACTCTGTTTAAAAACCACTCTTTACTATAACCTCTTTTCATGTCTTTTAAAACATTATTTGAACCACTTTGCAAAGGCATATGAATATATTTTGAAATTTTTTTATTATAAGCAAATTCTTCTATAAACTCATCATCCATATGAAGAGGATGAGGAGATACAAACTTAATGCGTTGAATACCATCAATTTTACTTACTTCTTGCAATAAATTAGTAAAATTTACTTTTCTATGATGGTTTGAAAATCTAGCTCCATAATTATTTACATTTTGTCCTAAAAGTATAATTTCTTTAGCACCATTTTTTGCTCTAAATTCTGCTTCTTTTAATATCATATCAAGAGGTATTGAAATCTCCTTTCCTCTTGTATGCGGAACTATACAATAAGAACATTTTTTATCACAACCAATAGAAATATTTATTAATGCTCTAAAAGAAGAATCTTTGCTTATACAAAACTCATAATTGCTTTCGTCATAATTTGTAGCAACTTCAACTGCTTTTGGAATAGAAATAACTTTAGAAATTTTAGATACATTTCTAGCTCCAAGCACAAAATCAACACTTGGTGCTTTTTTAATTATCTTTTCACCCAATGCGCTTGCTGTGCAGCCACAAATACCAATTTTTGCATTCTGCTTTTTAATATTTGAATATATCCCTATTTCACTAAAAAGCTTTCTTTCTGGCTTTTCTCTTACACTACAAGTATTAATAATTATTAAATCTGCTTCTTTTGCATTTTCTGTTATAGAATAGTTTTCCTTTATCTGAAGCTCCGTTATTATATGCTCACTATCACGCATATTCATAGCACAGCCAAAGGTTTTAATAAATAATTTTTTATTCATCTTATTAATTCTAATAATTAATTATATGTAATTCATATAAAAAGCTATTTTTATCAATGCCATATCTTAGTTCATTTAAATGAACTGATTTTAAATTTTTGTCTAAAGTAGCTCTCATTTTTTGAATATCTTTTATAGGATTATCGTTATCTAGGTAAAAAGTAGCACTACCATTTGTTTCTACTTGGTTTTGTATTTCTTTTAAAGATATTGTTTGTTGTTCATCTTCTAATTCTTTTTTTGCAAGCTTTAATTCCATTAATTTTCCTTTAAAATTATATAAAATTTTGATTATATCAAAATTACTCTTAAAAATTTTAGTTCTATTTTGCTATAATATAGCATACTTTCGAACTACAAATAAGGAAAAATCTTGGATAAAATTTTAGATATTATAGAAATAATTGCCTATGAGAAAGGTTTACAAATTGATATTGTGCAAAATATAATAAAAGATGAAATTCTAAAATTAGCCAAAAGTGTTATTGATAAAAATAAAAATTTTGTTGTTGATTTTGATAAAAAAGACAAAAATATTAAACTTTTCTATAAATTAAAAGTAATTAGTGATGATGAAAAAAACATAGATTTTAATAGAGAGATATATCTTAGCAATGCAAATTCTATGGAAACAAGCAATATTTTAGTTGGAGATGAAATATTATTTGAGTTAAACATAGACGAGCTAGGATTGAATCGCAGTATAATTAGTTCTTTGTTAAAAGACATTGAAAATACTATTGAAAAAAGTATAGAAAACCAAATATTTGATAATTTAAAAAATAATATTGGTAAAATAGTAAATGGAATGGTAATTTATATTGATAAAAAAAGTGAAGATAGTATTATTGAAATAGATGGAACACGTGCAAAACTACCTCGTAAAAATAGAATTAAAGGTGAAAAATTTGAAGTTGGGCAAAATATATCTTGTATATTAAAAAATATATATATTGATAAAAAATATGGCATACAAATAGAATTAAGTAGGACTACTCCAAAATTCTTAGAAGAGCTATTAAAACTAGAAGTACCAGAAATTAGCGATGGAGAAATAAGTATAATTAAATGTGCTAGAATCCCAGGCATAAGAGCAAAGGTAGCAGTTCATTCCAACACTCCACGAGTTGATGCTGTTGGGGCTACTGTTGGTGTAAAGGGAATTAGAATAAATTCTGTAAGTAAAAAGCTTTGTGGAGAAAGTATTGATTGTATTGAATATTCAAATATCAAAGAAGTGTTTATAGCAAACTCTCTCTCTCCTGCAAAAATTAAAAACGTTAAAATAGAAGATTCTAGAGCTATTATCTCAATAAATAGCGACCAAAAACCAAAGGTTATAGGTAAAGATGGTATAAATATTCGTTTAGCATCAATGTTGCTTGAAATGGAAATAAAAATAGATGATATAGGAGAAGATAAAGTTAAAGGTATAGTCAATGAAAACAAAGAAAGTTCTGAAGAACTATTTCAATCATTATTTAAAAGCTAAATTTTACACATTAAACCTAAAGTGTAAAATATCACCATCCTGAACAATATAATCTTTACCTTCACTCCTCATAGCTCCTGCTTCTTTTGCTCCTAATTCACCATTATATTTAATAAAATCTGTATAAGATATAGTCTCTGCACGAATAAAACCTTTTTCAAAATCATTATGTATAATAGCAGCAGCTTTAGGGGCTTTAGTGCCTTTATTAATTGTCCAAGAGCGGACTTCTTTTACTCCAGCAGTAAAATAGCTTATTAAATTGAGTGTTTCAAAACTAGTTTTTATAATTTGCTCTAATCCACTTTTCTCAACCCCAATACTTAATAGGAATTCTTTTTTTTCCTCATCACTCATATCAATCATTTCTTCTTCTAACTTAGCACATATTACTATGACCTTGCTATTATTTTTAGAAGCATACTGAATTAGACTGTCTAAATATTTACTCTCAAAATCTTCACTAACATTTGCACAATATATTACTTCTTTATTACTCAAAAATCTAAGCTCTTTATCAAGATTTCTAAACTCATCACTATCCTTATTTTTAAAGGTTTTTACAGGTTTGTTTTGTTCTAAATGCTCCTTTAATGTCATAGCACAAGATAAAATCTTTGCAGAATCTTTTGAGGCTTTAGCAGAGCGATTTAATCTATCAATTCTTTTTTCTAAAGTTTGTAAATCTGAAAAAAGCAACTCTAATTCTATAATTTCTATATCATTTATAGGGTTTATTTCCCTTTCAATGTGAGTAATATTACTATCTTCAAAACATCTAACAATATGCAAAATTGCATCTACTTCTTTTATATTTGCCAAGAATTGATTACCTAAACCCTCACCTTTACTTGCACCACGAACTAAACCTGCAATATCTACAAATTCTATTGTAGAGAATTGAATTTTTTTAGGATTAACTATTTTTGCTAACTCATCTATTCTAGAATCTGGAACTTGAATGATTGCCCTATTTGGCTCAATAGTACAAAAAGGATAGTTTGCAGCCTGTGCTTTTTGTGTTTTTGTAAGGGCGTTAAAAGTAGTAGATTTGCCTACATTTGGTAACCCTACAATTCCTACACTAAGCCCCATTATTAATACTCAAAATAAAATCAACGACACTTCTAACCCCTACACCACTTGCACCATATGGATTGACATCCCATTCTTTTTCTATAAATGCAGGACCTGCTATATCCAAATGTAACCAAGAATTTTTATACTCATCTCTTATAAATTTTCCTAAAAATAATCCTGCAGTAATTGCTCCACCATATCTACTAGATGATATATTTGAAATATCTGCATTTTTAGATTCTAATAGCTTTTCTAAATGTTTATTAAAAGGCAGAATTGCCATTAACTCACCACTTTTTAATGCAATATTTTCAAAGTCTCTCTTAAGCTTATCATTATAACCCATAATTCCACTACTAAATTCACCCAAAGCCACTACACAAGCACCTGTTAAAGTAGCTAAATCGATAATATAATCTGGCTTTAAATCCTGTGCATAAGAAAGGCAGTCTGCTAAAACTAATCTTCCCTCTGCATCAGTATTCTTAACCTCAACAGAAACTCCCTCTCTAGTATGTAAAATATCATCTGGCTTATAAGCATTTCCAGAAATAGCATTTTCAACTGCACCAATAATGCCACAAACTTCAACATTAGGTTTTAACTCTGCAATAGCTTTCATTATACCAAGCACAGCACAACCACCACTTTTATCTGCTTTCATAGTAGTCATATAATCTGCTGGTTTAAGGCTTAATCCACCTGTATCATAGGTTAAACCCTTACCAACCAACACTATCTTTGCTTTTGATTTTTTTGGCTTATATGAAAGCTGTATAAATCGTGGCTCATTTGGACTTGCAGATGCTACTGCTAATATTGCATTCATTTTTTCTTTTTTAAGAAATTTAATATCTCCTACATCACAAGAAATAGAATAATCTTTTGAAATATTCTTTGCAATATCTGCTAATTTTACAGGAGTGCAATCATTGGGAGGAGTATTTACAATTTCACGCACAAAATTAATGCTACTTGCCAATATTTTTGCTTTTTTAATTTCATCTACAAAATTACTAGATTCTATTATATAAATATCTTTTAAAGATTCTTTACTATTTTTTGTTTTATAAGTGTTAAATTCATAATCTCCAAGTAAGATTCCAAGCATTAGGGCATAATTTTTCTCCCTATTTCCAAAACCCTTAATTTTAATACTTTTAATATTATATTTCTTAAGATTTTTTATTAAAAAAGCACCAGCTTCACGGATAGAATCTATACTAAAATCATCTAATCCAATATAGAATCTAAAACTATCCTGTATAAATATGCTCTCTCCAGCCTTAAAGCTAAACCCCTGAATATCAAAAAACTTCTTTTCTTTTTGACTAATTTTACTATTTTTAGCAACAAAAAGCACTTCTAAATCTGCTTCTGCATTATTTTTAATATATAAATTCACATTTTCTCCTTTGTTTGTATTTCTTGACTTAATTTATCTAACCTTTTATCAACCCTCTTTGTTTGTGTTTTAAAATAATACCAAACTCCACCACTAAAAATAATAAGCAATATTAATAAAATATATGGATGGTTTTTAAACCATAACAAAAGCTCTAAAATATTCTTGCCAAAATAACAAGCTAACAATATAGTAATAGCTGCCCAAATCCACGCACTAATTAAATTAATAATAGCAAATTTAACTGCACTATACCTAGTAAGTCCTATGCTTATTGGGATAATAGTCCTCATACCATACATATAACGTTGAATAAAGATTATTGACCAACCATACTTTTGTAATAATAAATGAGCTAATGCAAGCTTTCGTCTTTGACTAGAAAATTTCTTTTGAATATTACTTTTATTAAATCTTCCTAAATAAAAATATATTTGATCTCCTGTAAATCCACCAAGTCCAGCTATAAAAATTGCTAAAAATACATTTAAATCTCCTGTATGAGCAGCAATTCCAGCAAAAATCAACCCTAACTCACCTTCTAAAATGCTCCATACAAAAAGTATTAAATAACCCCAATCTTGAATATACTTACCCCATAAATCAATAATAAAATCTTCTATTCCCATTAAATATCCAATACATTAAAAACTTTTGTCTTCTTTTCTATCTCTTTAATACTATCAAATTCATTCAATCTTAAAATAAAACAAGCCTCTACACAAACTCCACCAACTGCATTTATTAAATTAATACTAGCCTTTGCTGTCCCACCTGTGGCTATTAAATCATCAAGTAATAAAACTCTTGAATTTTTTTTACCTCCAAATGCATCTATGTGAATCTCCATTTCATCAAATCCATATTCTAAAGAGTATTTTTCACTAACAGTTGTAAATGGTAATTTACCTTTCTTTCTAATAGGAACAAAACCAATTCCCAAGCTATAAGCAAGGGCTGAAGCAAATATAAAACCTCTACTTTCTATTCCTGCTATAAAATCTAATTTTTCATTTTTATATCTATTGTGCAAAAATTCAATTAATTCAAAAAAGATCTCTCCATTACCAATTATTGTGGTAATATCATAGAATAAAATACCCTCTTTAGGATAATCTGGAACTTTCCTAATAGAAGTTAATAGTTTTTGCTTATCCATAGTTATGCCTTTAATTTAAATTTAAAGAAGAGCTTCAATTTTTTGTTCTAATTCTCTTATTCTAGTTTTATATTTATCACTCTCAATCTTATATTGTGAATTACGTTGCTTTAAAGCTTTGATTTCATTTTTCATTGTATTCATTTCTTCAGTTAAAATATCAATATTGCCTAAGGCTCTTTGTAATTGTAATTGATGTTTTCGTATTAGTATTTCTGCTTCGTGAAGCGTTAGTTTAATAGAGGCAGAAGTTTTTTCTTCTCTTTGTGCTATATTTTTATAAAAAAAAGTTTTTATAATCATAAATAAAACAAATAAAATAAATGCTGTCAATAAAAACCACTGTGCAATTTCTGAAGCCATATTTTATAATTCCCAAAATAAAAGTGTATAATTCTAACACAAATACACTAAATTATTAGAATCTTTATATCTATTTGCCTAATTTTTATAAAAATTATTATTTAAAAAAATATTAAATCTATCTATAAAATTTTTATTATCTTTTTTATAAAATGGCATTCCATTTAAAATCACATTCATTCTATAATCTTTACTCACAATAGGTTTTCTAGTAAGCAAGTTTTCTAAAAATTCTTCTTTCCATTTATCATTTAATTCTATATGCTCTCCCTTTGCTTCAATAATACATTGGCAAATAATAGAATCTTCATTGTTTCTATTACCTATGAAATAAAAGTCTGGCTCAAACCTAGCAGCATAGTTTATATTTTGACTGCCATTGTCTAAAAACTTCCTATCATCATACAATACAAGCTCACTAAATCTCTCATTTCTAATTATAAGCCACTTACTAAAACTCTCGCTTATTCTATCTTTATTGCTTTCAATAAAGTCTAAAAAATCTTTTTCTAATTTATTTCCTACAAATTTATCAAAAATAAACCATTCATATGAAATATTACAAATTCCGCTATCTAACTTCTCTCCAAAAATCTCTTTATCATCAATTAAACTTAAAGGCTTAAGCTCCCAACTTCCAACTTCATAGGAATCTAGCTCTCTACAAAAATTATCTTTAAAATTATCTAACACAAACTTAGCTATTTTTAGCTTTATTTTTGGATTATTTATAATCTGGCGAGAATGAAGTTTAATATTTAGTTTAAATAAATATTTTTTTATAAATTCCTCCCTTGATTTAATGTCAAATTTCTTAGCCAAAGTCTTAAAACTATAAATACTATTTGGTGTATTCATAGCCTTTAAAATAATATTTATAGGTATAGAATCAAAACTAAAATCTTTATAATAGTCTCTACTTGAATGTAAATCTTGTTTCATTAAATCATCTTCTATTACACCTTTTACTTCCATAAGTGGAATTTGTAAATAATTAGTTTTAGAAATAATATTTTTAATTGTAGATTCTTTAAATAAAAGATTATTACTTGATATTTTATACAAGCTATTTGTTGCAAAATAAGCTTTTTTATAAAAACTACTCTCTTTAATGCCTTTTTTTAAACGCATAATAACTTTCTTTTTAGGTGGCTGCAATCCTAATTCTATTAGCTCTGAACTAAGCTTATTTATAAATTCATTTTCGCTTGCAGCATGGTAGCTCAAAGTCTCTAACGCCCTAAGTGGAGTAATATCACAATCAAACTTTCTTTTGTATTCTCTCTCTTTTCCTCCAAAATTATCTAAAATAAATGGAAAATACCTAGCACCCCTACCAATTAGCTGTGCTTCTTTAGTACTCTCTTTTATCGCCCCAATATTTAGCCTAACAATATCAAATAAATTTAACACATCCCAGCCCTCATTAAGCTTATCTACTGCAAAAATTGCACGAATAGGGTTATCCTTAGATTCTAAAGAATTCAATAGTATTTGCTGTTTTTGTAAGTCTTCATTATTATTTACATTTAAAATACTAAATTTATTAAACAATGATTTTATATTCTCACAAATCATACTACTACTAATATTTTTTGCCCTAAAAAATTCTCTTGCATTATAAAAAAGAGCTTCTATATCATCTTCATTTTTAGAAAGCTTTGCATAACTCTCTAAAAATTCCTCTATTAAATTAGAATCTAATCTTTCTATGAATCTTAAAAATTCTTCTTCATTCTCTTTAGATTCTGATATTTTAATACTCTTAAATAAAATCACAGGCTTTAGAAAAATATTATGCTCTTTTGCTAGAAGCTGACGATATAGATTTAAAATCACACTTCCTAAAAATCTCTCTTCTTTCTCAAGTCCATTATATTTTAGTAAAAATATTCTTTTACTAAAACCATCATTATGAAATTCTTTTAAATCATATTTAAAAATTATTTTATCACTATATTTTTCTAATACAGAATCATATTTTGGTATAGTAGCTGAAAACTCTAGCATTAGATTTTTAGGATTCTTAAGAAATGCTTTATTGATTATTATTTCCCAATTTTCTTTTAGCTCCCTTTCATTATTATTTTTAGTATTTGCATTTAGATGATGTGCCTCATCTGCTAAAAATACAACTTCTCTATTCTCAAAATCCTCTAAAGAAATAGCATTTTCCCTCTCTTCTTTAAGGGTATTAAAAAGCCCTTGAATGCTAGAAAACATAATATTTATGCAATCTTTTCTACTATCAAAAAAATTATTTATAACATTAATTTTAACAAGAGTAGAATCTAGCATTATTTGCTCTTTAAAGAGGTATTTTAGAGATTTACTATCACAAAAATTTACCTTAGTTTTTTCTAAAATGCTTAAAGAATTTACAAAAAATATAAAATCTCTATAACCCCTCTTATAGCAGTCAAGCATTAAAGCTGCCATTATTAGCGTCTTCCCACTACCTGTTGCCATATTAAACATAAGGTGATTTACATTTGGCTTTTGCCTTTGAAGCAAGTATTGTTTTAGGGCTGTGATTTGATATTCTCTTAATTCCTTAGAAAGATTATCTTTAATATAGCTTGGAATCTCCATATCATTATATTTTAATGCTACTGCTAATTCATCACTTAAAGTTTTATTCATCTTCACCCTCATTATAAAATACTTTATTAAGATTTATAGTCTCTTTATTTATTTCATAGCTTATATCTTCTAAATCATCTAAAGGGATATAATCCATATTAGAATCTAGGGCTTTAAGTAAAAATTTCTTTTTAGATTCTAAGTCTAGCTCTATAAACTCTGTATCTTTTAATATCTCTTTTAAATCTATCCTATAATCTAAAAATGCCTTTTGCCTTAAGTCTTTATAAATAGATTCTAAATCTAGACAATCATTGATTTTTAAAATTTTTTCTTTATAGATTGCATTTAGTGGCATTAGTTCAAAGTAAATAAAAGAATTAGCATAATCTAAATTTTGATTTAAAAGGGCTTGTGGATTCCACCCTACACTTTTAGAAACCCCTCCTTGCTCTCCATTTACTACCTTTTTAAGCCTCTCTTTTGTAATAGATTTAATATAATCCATTTGTTCAATCCCTATCCATCTACGATTCATTTTGTGAGCCACAGCTAAAGTCGTGCCACTCCCTGCAAAAAAGTCCATAACTAAATCTCCCTCTTTAGTAGATATTTCAATAATACGTTTTAGCAAGGCTTCAGGCTTAGGGGTAGCAAAAAGTGTGGTATTTTGCATTTGATTCTCTATATTATCATCATAAAGGAATTTAACTGCTGAAGAATTTTTATTTATAAAATCCTTAGATATTTCACTTTGCTTAATATCGCATCTCTCTTGACTTAAATCTCTTTTTTTAAGAGGGACAAGGGGGGCTTGAATTACGAAGTCGCTCCCATTATCCCCCTTTTTATCCCCAAAACCCCGGACAACGCCTTTTTGACTGTGGGTAGCAAAAAGAGCTTTAATTTCATTTGTTGCCTTAATATTTGTCGTAACTCCGCATTCTGCATTTAAAATATTACTAATTTTTATTTCTCTATCATCAGCCCTAATATATCTCATTGAAAATTCATTGCTTTTAATAATAAAACAAGTCCCACTGTTTACTTCTTCATTAAGCTTATTTTGTGTCCATTTAAATTTAGCTTTTATTTGTATTTGATTTTTATTTTTTCCATTTTCTATATAAAGTGTATCTATTAATTCCATTTTATTAAATTTATTAGCTTCAATTTTTCCTGTCAATGTTTTAAATATTATTGTGTTTTTGGGAAATTCTAAAATCCTTTCTACATTCACTTCATTTAAAATTGGAAAATCTTGTCCGCCTTTAGTAAAATCTCCATTAAAGTCAAAAATATATTTTATTTTTTCATAACACAAAATATACTCTGTTTTTATTCTAACTCTAGACAAACTATTGCTTGTTTTCTCCCACACAAAACACGTAATAAAATTCTCTCGTCCAAAAATCTCATCCATTAGTACTTTTAAGTAGGCTTGTTCATTATCATCACATTGCACAAAAATCACTCCATCATCTCTCAAAAACTCCCTTGCAATTTCAAGACGATTTTTCATAAATGTAAGCCAAGTTGAGTGATTAAAATTATCATTATAATTAAAGCTATCATTGCCTGTATTATAGGGTGGGTCTATGTAGATAAGCTTTACCTTGCCATAAATATCTTTTCTTTTTTTTAGAGTATGAAGTGCTAGGAGATTATTGCCTTTTATTAAAAAATTTGACTTATTAGAAATTTTTAAGTAACTTTTAAGTTTATCTTGTTGGGGGGGGGCGGAGCAGAATCCAAATTAGAATCTTTAGTAGCAAAATTATATAATTCAAAATTACATAAAACTTTAGGTTCATACAACCTATCTATTTCATCACTAGCTAAAATCTCATTAAAAAATATTTCTTTAGATTTTTCTTCATCTTTGCTTTGAGCACCTTTTAAGATACAATCTTTAAATGCAAAGTTTAGCACTACATTAGTTTGATTTCTTAAAAAACTACTATCACTAAGCCCTATTTTATTAGAATATTTTGTATAGGATTTATTAAGTAAATGTATATTTAAAAATTCTAAAAAATTATCTTTTAAAAAGATTAGATTAGAATCTACTTTTATAAAAAATTTATCTTTAATCTTTGGAATTTTACTTAAGAATGCTAATACCCTAGAATTATTATTTATTACCTCAATCTTTGCTTCTTGCAAACTACCAAATTCTTCTTCAATTCTCTTTAATATATTTTCCAAATATTTCTCCATTTTTTAGATCTAAAAGGTTGTAGCAATAACAACCTTTTATGTAAAATAAATTATACTTTATTATCAAGCAGTCCTTGCTCCCTCATCGCCTCATAGATTTTATCATAGCCTCTAAGCTCTGCTTCACCTACTCTTTTCCATTCATTTAAACCCTCCATTGCCATCATTTTAGCAATAATTGCATCATTCTTGCATTCATTTTGACTTAAAAGCATTTGACAAAACCCCTCTGCCTCTCCAAAATCAGGCATTACAGAAAAATTACAATGACAATATCCCGGCGAACTCCAAAAACTCTCAATCTCTGGGTAGCTACCCTCTTGCAAAATTCTTATCCAAGTGCTTGAGCCAATGCTCCCTGCATCAAGCTCACCCTTTTTAATTTTATCTAAAATATCAAATTCACTTCTACCTGTATCGCCGTGTTTGCCTACATCATTATTATGTCGAACAATACAAAGAGAAGTAGCTTTCATTTCATCACCTCTACCTCTGCCGCACTCATCAGGGGAATTAAACTCTATTATATTTAAATCTATCCCATTTCTTTGTAGATAATACAGCCCCATAATTGCAGCTTGTGCAGAATCTAAACTTCCTAAGCCAAATGTCCTGCCTTTTAAATCACTTAAATTTTTAATCCCACTATCTTTGCGAGTAATAAACTTTGTTGTAAATCCAATATCTGTATCACGCATTAAGAGTGCTTTAGCTTGATTATCAGTTGTATAAAGTGTGCGAATCCACGCTACATTTGTATTCCAAGCAATATCAATATGCCCTTTTAGAAGAGAATCTACTTGTCTTTCATAATTACTAAAAAGCACATAATCAAGCTTATATCCATAGGCATTAGAGTAATCACGGATAATGTCCCATATAGGCACTACTTTAGGATCATATGCTACCGCCCCTAAAAGTATCGTTTTCATTTTAATCCCTCCTTATTTTACAATTGCTTCACCTAGCCACACTTTAAGCACATCAAGACTAGGAGCCATAACTTGACTAGCAAGAGAATCTCGCAAATATCGTTCTAACGGTAAAAGCTTACTATAAGCTTTCCCTCCTCCAAGCTTCATTGCAAGCGTGCAAGCCTCCATTACATTATATGTAGCATTAATGCGACAAGCAAATATTTTAGAGGCAAAATCATTTTCTTTAGCATCAAAGCTTCTAGCTGCTTCTTGCACAAGGGCAAAACTACTTTGAACTTTAGTATAAATTTCTGCTAAATGGATTCTAACCATTTCTATATCAGCTAAACTTTTTCCATCTGTATAGGTTCTATTTTTACAATGATTAAGAACACAATCATAAGCTGCCTTCCCCAGCCCGCTATATACTGCACCTAATCCTGTAACAAAAATCATTGCTACAAGCCCAGCTTGATTTTCTCCATCGCCCTCTTTTCCTACTAGATATTTATCCTCAAGCTCTACACCATTATATTGCACGGGTTTAGAGGAATTACCCCTCATTCCTAACCCATCCCAAACGCCTTCTTCGTGAATAAGATTTGGAGAATCTTTACTCACTAGCCAATTATTTTTACCACCTTTTACCTTACAAGAATTAGTATAAGTTAAGTAATAATCAGCATTTTGTGCAGAAGTTACAAAGCTTTTGCGACCCTTTAAGATTCTCTTACCATTTCTTTCCTCTTCTATAATATCTGGAAGATTAAAATGTGTACCTGAGCTACTTTCACTATAAGCTAGGGCTAAAGCAATTTCACCCTTAGCAATTTTGGGTAAAAATTCTTTTTTTAATTCCTCACTACCAAAAGCCTCTAAACACGCTACGGCAGTATTGTGCATCATATAACAAAGTGCACTTGAGGCATCAAATTGAGCAAGATTATAACACGCAATAGCATGTTCCTTATCACCTCCACCTAAACCGCCATAACCTTTTGAAACAAGTAAGCCCATATAACCTTGTTTGCGAAGCTCATCATATGCTTCTTTTGGGAATCTACCTGTTTTATCTACATCTTCTGTAATGGGTAAAATATGGGTTTTCCCAAATGATTGGGTATAAGATTCAAGATTTTCTAAATTTAACATTAATTTTCCTTTGTGTTATATTTTTGTATGGTAAATCACACGGATTTCTAAACAAATAGCCTTTTAAAACCTCTTTAAAGATTAAAACTTAGAAGTTTATAAGCTACCTTTTTCACACGGAAAACTTAAGGCAAATATTGTGGCACATTTTAATTAAAATTTACATAAATTCTTACATAAAATTAGGTGTGTGTGCCTTACTTAACTCATTAGCAAGTTCTTCATCAATTCCACATTCTATTAATCTTTTAGTGCGATTTTTCTCCATTTTAGCTTTTAACTCCTCTACTGCGTCTAATCCACGCTGAATTTGTGCAGGACTATCGCCTCCACCTGCAAAAATCGCTAATGTTTCAATAAGAAGGCTAGATTCTCCGCTTAACTCATCAAGATAAGCTTTGCGTCTAAATACCGCCTCTTTAATTCGCTCTATTCTGTAAGGATTATTAGAGAGTGTATTTTTAACATTATTCATTCCATAGGCAACATGACGCGATTCGTCTCTTTTAGCAAGATTCAAGAGCTTCTTTGTTGGCTCATCTTGGGCATAAGATTCTAAAAATCCAAGTAAATCAATAAATGTTCCCTCACCCATAATATGGAGTAAAAAACTAGATTTAAAGTAATCATCTTCTTTAAAAAGTGTATATAAGCTTTGCTGTGTGTTTTGGCTAGAGTATTGCACCCCTAAGCCCGTGGCAATTGCCCTTTTAGTAAAGACTTCAATATGTCTTGCCTCATCGCCAATAATACTAGAAAGTAACAGAGGCACTTCTGTGTAATAAGGAGAAACTTGTGGTAAAAATTTTGCAGGAACATAAAGGGCTGAAAATTCATTCTCAACTAAATAAGTCATAATCTGTGCGATAGCAAACTCCATTTTAGGATCATATTCTCCCACTTCACTCCACGCAATATCACTGCTTGCATTCCATTGAGAAAACTTAGAATCCTCATAAATTCTTTTAAGATTCTCGCTCCAAACATCATTTTTAGCACTTAGTTCAAAATAATAAGGAACACTTGTGCTCTCTACACTAACGCCTCTAGGGGCTAATCCATGCTCTTTAGGTGATATCATAGAGGGATTTAGAGTTTGAAATAAAACCTCTTCTTTATTTGGAAGAGATGGAAAATGCGTATTAGAATGTTTTTTAATCTTATATGAGTAGCAATGTGGTAAGATTGATTTTCCTAAAAAAACTTCTCCCTTAAAACGACACCAAGATTCTAAATCACTCTCTAATTTATCATAATCGCTTACAATCTCCACAATATCACCTTTTAAAGAGAGTAAAAGAGCATTTTCAAGACGCAAGAAAAAAAGCTTGCCTAAAGGGATATGTCCCATAAAAATAGAGGAATAATGCTTCATAATAAACCTACCAATTCTTTTGCTTTATCATAAGTGGATTTAGCAAGAGGACGCACAGACTCTACTCCATCATTTAAGATATTTAAAACATAATCTTTATTATCTTGCAATCTCTTATATTCTTCTCTAAAAGGAGAAAGAACTTCAATTAACACATCTATTAATGTATTTTTAAATTCTCCATATCCCTTTCCTTCAAATTCACTCTCTATTTGTATCCTACTTTTAGCACTTAATGTCTCATAAATACCAAGTAGATTATATAGCCCCACTCTACTCTCATCAAAAACTATATTTGAATTAGAGTCTGTTGTTGCTTTTTTTATCTTTCTTTTTATTTCATCATTACTATCAAGTAAAAAAATAGCGTGATTAGGAGATTTGATACTTTTACTCATCTTAACTTTTGGATTATCTAGCCCCATAACCCTAGCTCCCTCTTGCAAAATAAGCGGTTCTGGAACTTTAAAGCACTTTCCATAATCTTTATTAAACTTAATTGCGACATTTCTAGCAAGCTCAATATGTTGTTTTTGGTCACTTCCTGTGGGAACTAAATCAACTTGATAAAGCAAAATATCCGCTGCCATAAGTGCAGGATAATTAAAAAGCCCCACATTAATATTTCTAGGATTCTTGGAAGACTTGTCTTTAAATTGAGTCATTCTACTCATATCACCCATTTGTATATTACAATCAAGTATCCACGCTAATGCAGGATGCTCATCAATATTACTTTGAATAAAAAGTGAAGATTTCTTAGGGCTAATGCCACAAGCAAGAAGCATACAAGCTAAGTTTATAGTCTGCTCTTTTAATATATTTGGGTCTTGTTTAATTGTTATAGCGTGAGAATTAACTATACAAAAGATATTTTTATATTTATCTTGCATATCTACCCAATTCTTAATTGCCCCTAAATAATTTCCTAAATGGATATTTCCTGTGGGTTGTATTCCTGAAAAAACAATCTTTTTATCCAAGCTTTACCTCCTTAATATAAATTGCTTTTATATCATCTTAATTTTTACAAATAAGACCTCAAAATCTGCTTCTAAAAAAGGATATTCAAATTTTAGCCTTTTTTTATCATAAAATGATAAATTCCCACCACCTAATAATCCGCAACCTCTTAAATATAAAAAATATTCATCTCTATTTTTAAAAACCTTTTTAAAGCTCATAATTTTAGATTGAAAAATAAAATATTTACTTAATATAGTTTCTAAATCATAACTACTTAAAAGAGGAGATTTTGTACCCAAAAAATTATGAAGATTGTTTAAACTTTTATTTGTAAAAAATGAAAATGCTAAATATTTAAAATTATTAGAATCTTTAATATTTTTCAAAATAACTTCTAAATTAGTTGCCCAATGAAGTGCTGATGAGGAGATTAATAAATCAAATTTTTGATTAAATATAAAATTTTCAAAATTACATTCTCTTAATTCAATATTCTTTATATTTGAAAGTTTTGTTGGATGCAAAGCAAGCATTGTGGGGGAATTATCAATAGCTAATAAGTAATCTAAGTTAAAATCTAAATTCTTAGCAATATTGCCACTTCCAGCACCTAAATCAAGCACTGTTCTAATATTCTTATAATCAAAAAATAAAAGCAAGATTCTAGCAATATCATTTTGAATATCGCAGTTTTTTAGGTATTCTTTTGCCCTCTTATTAAAGGAATGTCTCATATTAGATTAATTTTATCAATCCTTTGCTTATGCCTCCCACCTTCAAATGAGGTCTCTAAAAATACTCTAATAATATCACTTACTATACCAAAGCCTAATATCCTCTCTCCAAGGCAGAGGATATTTGCATCATTATGAGCTCTTGCATATTTTGCCATATATTCATTAACACATAGTGCAGCACGAATACCTTTAAAACGATTTGCCATTATAGACATTCCTATTCCACTACCACATATTAAAATTCCTAAACTATTTTCATTTGCCAATACTTCTTTACAAGCAAGAGATGCGTAATCAGGGTAATCTACTTTTATATTATCCTGTGGAAATATATTAATTAGTTTTGTAATTTTGGTATTTTTTGATAAAAATTCTAAAACCTCTTTTGCCAAAGCTAACCCAGCGTGATCGCAGCCTATAATACAAGTCATCTTATTTCCTTCATATTAATATATTAATTAGAAATTTTATTGGAATAAATATGATATTACTTAGCGGCTCTATTAGTAGTATTAACATTAATATTATTATTCCAAATCTCTCAATTTTATTAAAAAATATAGGAATAAAATCAATATTAAACTTTAATGATAAATATCCCAATGCTTGTGAGCCATCTAGGGGTGGTATAGGTAAAAGATTAAACACAGCTAAAACTATATTATAAACTACCAAGTAGTATAAAAAATAAAAAAAGATTTTACTTAATATTCCATCTTCTGCACTAAATAATAATTTAATTAATATTGCAGCAAGTATAGCCAATAATAAGTTATACAAAACTCCAGCAAGAGAAACAAAAATTGCTCCATTATAATCACCATTTTTAATAACCTCTCTAATATCTACAGGGACAGGTTTTGCCCAGCCAAATAAAAATGGGGCTTGGAGTAAAAATAATCCAAATGGAAGTAATATTGAGCCAAATAAATCAATATGTTTTAATGGATTGATAGTTAATCTTCCTTGTAATTTTGCAGTATCATCACCATATTTTAATGCAACTAGTCCGTGCATTATTTCGTGCCCTATTATTGCAACAAGAAGTGCTAAAATCTTAATTATTAATGCAAATATTAACATACCAAATTCAGGCATCTATTTAAGCTCGGATAAATCAGGTTCATAGTCTTTAGATGAATTTTTCTTTGCTAATTCCTCTAAACCATCAACACTCTTAAACATCCTCTCCCAACGAATTTTATAAATATATTTATTGCCTAATTTAGCCTCATTACTATTTGCAAGATTTAGGCTAAAGTATATAAACCAAGGAGAACCTATAATATCTTTATATGGAACAGAACCCCAAAATCTAGAATCCTCACTTCCATCTCTATTATCTCCTACCATAAAAAATTTATCATCTTCTACCTTATAATAAAAGAATTTTTCTCCATCATCATCCTTAAAACTACTCATAACAGCCCCATCAAGATTAACAAGTCTATCATATGCAACATTGTTATTTGGATTATAATGTATGCCTTTGTAAGTATCCATTAAAGGGTTATGAACAAATCTTTTACCAAAAAAACTCTTAATTTCATAACCCTTAAAATGCTCATCAATATAGCTATCTCCCTCATTTGGACGTAAATATAATCCATCTTTTCTCATAATAACCTCATCACCACCAACACCAAATGTTCGTTTTACAAAATAAATTTTTTCTAAATGTGGGGGGATAAAAATTACAATATCACCTCTAGCAGGGCGACGTCCTTCTATAATATGTCCATTTCCATTAAAATCAGGCAACACAGGGATTTCAATCCAAGGGATTCTAGGAATAGGAATTCCATAAGTAAATTTCTTAACGAATAATAAATCTCCTTCATAAAGGGTATTTACCATTGAACGAGAGGGTATTACAAAGGCTTGAGCAATAAAAAATACTACAAAAAGAACTATAACTATAGTTCCAACCCAAGTAGTTGAAAAATAATATAAATTAATAAAAAATTTTTTCATATTAAGCCTTTATGTTTGATTGTATTTTAGCTGATTTTATAGTATTTTGTAAAAGAGCACTAATTGTCATAGGTCCTACGCCACCAGGAACTGGAGTAATAAATGATGCTTTCTTGGATATTTCATTAAAATTAGCATCACCTAATATCTTATTATTTCTTTTATTAATACCAATATCAATAACAACAGCATTTTCTTTAATCATATCAGCAGTTAGGAGATTTATTTTACCAACACCAACACAAACTATATCTGCCTTTAATGTATATTGCCTTAAATCTTTAGTTAAAATATGACAAATACTAACACTAGCTCCCTCATTTAGCATCATCAATGAAAGAGGCTTGCCGACAATATTACTAGCTCCAATAATACAAACATCTCTGCCTTTAAGCGAAATATTATAATGTTTTAACAAAAGCATTATTCCAAGAGGTGTAGCAGGTAAAAAAGTATCAATATTGGCATACATTCTGCCTATATTGTATGGGTGAAATCCATCCACATCTTTATTTATATTAATACACTCTAAGATTAGATTTGTATCAATATGCTTTGGAAGTGGAAGTTGGACTAAAATACCATTAATATTTTTATCATTATTTAAAAATTCTATTTGCTTTAACAATTCATCTTGCGTGATATTCTCTGACAATCTTATTATACTTGATTTTATACCTACATTCAGACAAGCTTTTGCCTTCATATTTACATAACTGACACTAGCAGGATTTTCTCCCACTAAAACAACACAAAGAGATGGTAAGATATTATTTTCTTTTAACTTAGCAACCTCTAGTGCTAAACTTTTTTGAATTATATTACTTAAATTTTTACCATCAAGAATCGTTGCTTTATTTATCATTTAAGTCCCTAAATAACTACATAATTAACACTAAGACAAGCTTGTATTTTACTCAATTCATCCAAAGTAGAATTTGAGATATTATTATCTACAATAATCATTGCTAATGCTTCATTATTATTTCTAGCAAGCCTAAAATCCGCTATATTAATATTTGATTTCTCCATAATTTTACCAATATTACCAATTACACCAGGAACATCTGTGTTTCTAAATAAAACTATTTTACCAAGTGGTTCTATATCCATAGAAAAACCATTTATATCAACTATTCTTAATTTATCTTCATCAAAAACACAACCACTAATTGAAATGCTATTATTTGCACTAGCTGCTTCAATTGTAATTAGATTTTTATAAATACTAGCCCCTCCATCTTTTGTATTAATATTTATATTTATTCCGCGTTCTTTTGCAACAAACATTGCATTTACATAATTAATACTATCTCCTAAAGAATGCTTTAAAACCCCAAGTGTACCAAAAGTAGCTAGTGAATTTGCATATGATGCAATTTTACCACTACAAGTTATATTCAATGTTCTAATTGCACCTTTTGAAATCTGTGATATAAAAAAGCCTATTTTTTGAGAAAGTTCTAAATAAGGCTTTACAAAATAAGGTAATTCATTTTCTTTAATGGGAAGATTTAGTGCATTTGGATAGCTACTTCCTCTAGCAGCCTCTGCTGCAATAGTTGCAGCTTGAATGGATATTTTTTCTTGAGATTCTAAAGTATTTGCACCAATATGAGGTGTTACATATATATTATCTAAAGAAAGTAGAGGATTTGAATTAGAGGGTTCTTTATCAAACACATCTATCCCAAGCCACCTAATTTTTTTACTCTTTGCAGCTTCTAGTATATCTGTTTCATTATACAAACCGCCTCTAGCACAATTTATCAAAATAACGCCATCTTTCATTTTGTCTATTTCTTTTTTTGTTATGATATTTTTTGTTTCTGTATTTTTTGGAGTGTGTATAGTAATAATATCACATTTTAAAATCATATCTAAGCTTGTAGCAACTCTCACACCGGAATCTATAATGATAGATTCTTTTATATATGGGTCATATGCTATTATATCCATCTCAAAGGCTTTAGCCCTAGCAGCTACCCTAGAGCCAATATTGCCAAAACCAATAATGCCTAAAGTTTTATCTTTTAACTCTGTGCCATACCAATCTTCTCTCTTCCAAATTTTCTCATTTTTTAACTGATGATTTGCACTAGGAAAATTTCTAACAGCATTTATCATATGTGCCATAGTAAGCTCAACTGCAGCTATGGTATTTGCAGTAGGAACATTCATAACTACAATTCCTCTTTTAGAACAAGATTCTATATCAACATTATCTACACCAACACCAGCACGAACTAAAGCTTTAAGATTATAAGCAGATTGCAGGAATTTATTATCTATATCAGTAGAACTTCTAGTTATAACAACATCTGCATCGCCAATCTTACTTAAAAGCTCAATTTTGGGTAAATTAGAATAATCTAACATTTCAATATCATTTTGTTTTTTTAAAAACTCTATACCAGCATTATGTATATGGTCACAAACAATAATTTTATACTTTAACATTTCTATCCTTTTTTAATATGATAAGCAATATTGTATCTTTTTAATTCACTAATTAGATTCTGCCTCTGTTTTAGATTGATTAAAGCAACCTCTAAAGTAGCTACATTAGAGTTCTGTATATAAGTGAATTTTATATTATTGCTTTTTAAAATCTCTTTTAAACAGAATAATTTATATGAATCTAAATTTATTATTTGCAAAATATCTGTTTTATTTACATTAGAAAAATCTAAAGTGATAAAAACTTCAGGGCTAGGGTAGCTAAAATTAGGAATTTCTTTTGATGCAAGAATACTACTCCAAGTGGTAGGTTTTTTAACTTCATCTATCTTGTTTTTTTTTATATTGACACTTTCTTTAAAAGGACTTAAAAGATATGATTGCAAATCCTTTGTTGTTAATTTATTAACATAAACATTTACTGCTACAAATGCCATTAATAAAATTAATATGGATATAAAAAACAATAATATATTTGTTAATAAATTCATTTAAGCCTATCTTTTAAGATATCTCCTAAAGTCATTTTTTCATTACTATTGTAATTTTTAATTTCATCTTGCTCTTTTTTTCTTGCTAATTTTTTTACAGAAAGTCGTATCTTATTATTTTGTGTATCAATATATACAATACTTGCTTCAATACTATCACCAATTTTCAAATCATCTTTCTTTAATGGAGGCAAATCTTCATTTTTAATTAATGCATCAATATTATCTGAAATCTTAACAAATATACCAAAATTTTTTATCTCTACAATTTCACCACTAACAATATCTCCAACTTTATTTTTATTGCTAAAGGTATATACAGGGGATTCTATCATAGCTTTTCTGCTTAGAGATATTTTTTCATTCTCTTTGTCAATTTTTAAAACTTTAACTTCTATATTATCTCCTAGTTTAAGGACATTTTTGCATTTATCTTGTTTATCCCAAGATAAATCTTCATTATGCAATAATCCATCAATATTGCCAAATCTAACAAATGCACCAAAATCAGTGATTGTAGCAATATTGCCTGTTAAAATATCACCCTCTTTATATTTCTTAGTAAATTGTATAAAAGGCTTATCTACAAGTCTTTTAAGTGATACTCTTAAACGCTTTTTAGCTGGATCTAATTCTATGATTTCAACATCAATTTCTTGACCAACCTGTAAATAATCATTTGGTCTTCTAATATTTTTTTCCCAAGAAATTTCTGTAACATGCAAAAAACCCTCTATATCATTGCCAGCATCTACAAAAACACCATAAGGTTGTATGCTGCTAACTACTACCTTTATAGTATAGCCAACTTGTAAATGCTCTGTTATATCTTCCCAAGGATCTTTAATTAAAGCCTTAATAGATAGTGATAACTTAGATTTTTCTTCATCATATTTGAGAACTTTAACCTCGACTATATCACCGGTTTTATAAAGAGAAGCTGGATTTGCAAAATTTTTATGATTTATTTCACTTGAATGTACCATACCCTCAACACCATCAATATTAACAAAGATTCCAAATTGGGTTATACTAACAACCTCACCTTTAAGTGGTGTAGTAATATCTAAAATTTCTTTTATTTTTTCTTTTTTATTTTTATTTGAAATATCAAAATATTTTTTTCTAGAAGTAAAGATTCCATTGTCATTAATTTTTGTAATACAAACTCTAATAGGCTTATCAGGTATCTTTGAATCTAATTTTATAGCAGAATCTCGAATTGGTAGAAAACACTCCACATCTTCATCTATCCACCTTACAACAAAACCATTTTTATTCCTGCTAAGAATCTCTACATCTATAATCATATTAATTGCATTATTATATTTTTCTTGTATCTTTTTAATATCATTTTTAATTTTAATTTGTCTTTGTGCTTGCTTATAAGAGATTCTACCCTTGTTGTTTATAAATATATCAATTTCACTACCGACATTAAATAACAACTCGCCATTATTGTCTTTAATCTCATCAATATGCATTCTACTTTCAGCTTTACGACCAATATCAACCATAACAACATTATCATCAATTTTTATAATTTTACCTTTTTGTATGCCGCTTATGTTGCCACTATCAATATCTTTGCTTATGCTATTATCACTTTGCATAAATAATGTTTCAAATTCTTTGAAATCTTCCTTATCTTGATTGCTTAACTCAATATCATCTATTGCTATTGCCATTAAATAAACCTCACCATTTTTATAAATTAAACGCTTATTTTAAAATATTTAAGTATTATGAAGAAACTATGTCATATTGCATATAAGCTTATAAATACAATGTTATTTTATAAAACGCTTCGTATTTATACAATATTTCGTATAAAATATTTATTAATTCTTTATAAATTGTATATATAGTAATACTTAAGTAATTAATCTAAAAAAGTGGATTGATAAAATATATAAGATTCTTAAGGAGAATCTTAAAAGAATTATTTAAGTTTTGATTTAATATTTTGAACTATTTGACTAAAAGCATTTGGATTATTCATTGCCATATCTGCTAGAATCTTCCTATCTAGCTCTATATTAGCTAGCTTTAGACCATAAATAAATTTTGAATAGCTAATGTCATTTATTCTGCAAGCTGCATTAATCCTGATTATCCACAAGCGTCTAAAATCTCTTTTTTTCTGTTTTCTATCGCGGAAAGCATAATACATACTTCTTTCTAACTGCTCTTTTGCCTTTCTAAAATGCTTTCTTCTTCCGCTATAAAAACCTCTAGCTAATTTTAATATCTTTTTATGTCTTCGTCTTCTAACAACACCTGTTTTTACTCTCATTTTTTATCCTTTACCTTATAGTTTTATTTTTTAGGTGGTAGCATAAGCTTCACTTACCCATATTTATTGGGGGAATTTACAAATTAAGTTAAACACAATAACTTTTTAACCTGCTCTAAGTTACTACTATGAACATAGTGTGGGGCATTAAGACTTGCCTTTCTCTTTGGTGATTTCTTAGTTAAAATATGATTCTTAAAAGCTGAACCTCTTTTAATTAAATTTTTTTTCACCTTAAATCTTTTTGCCGCACCACGATTTGTCTTCATTTTAGGCACTACAAACTCCTTAATAATTTTATAAAAGGCAAGATTCTATCAAATAATGACAAAATATTATCTTAAAAATATATTATTAATATTTTATCTACTATGATTTAAAGATTTATAAACTTTTAAAATCTCGCAGTATTCAAAAATTTTGATTTACAATTTAATGTTTACTATAAAATTCTCTAATGATTTTCCTATCATCAAAATCAAGAATCTTATCTCCAATTATTTGATATGTTTCATCACCTTTTCCAAGCACAAGTAAAATATCATCACATTCTAATTCGCTTAGAGCTTTATGTAAAGCAATTTTACGATTAGATTCTACATAGACTTTATCTTTATCTTTAATGCCTTCCATTATATCTTGAAGTATAAAATGAGGATTTTCACTTCTAGGATTATCACTTGTTAAATATATTTTTTTTGCATAAATTGAAGCTATCTTACCCATTTCTGGACGCTTTGTCTTATCTCTATCACCACCAGCACCAAAAAGAACTTTTATTTTATTACCCAAAAATGCTTCAAACACATTCTTCATTCCATCTGGAGTATGTGCAAAATCAACTACAACTAAAGGTTTTTTATTAACAACTTCTATTCTCCCTTCCACTCCTGCAAATTCTCCTAATGCTAAAGCAATTTTATTTAATGGAATCTCACTACATAGTAACTTAACTGAAGCAATGCTAGAAATAATATTATATAAATTGTATTTTCCAATTAGATTAGATTGTATTGTTGTGCTAGAAAATTCTTTAGTTCTAAAGTCATTCCAAGATATATGTGCATTTATTTCACCCCTTAAACTATAAGCATCTACCTTTAGATTTGCATTATTTTCTATTGCATAAGTATAGGCATTTTTAACATTAAAGATAGCATTATTGCAATCTTTATTTATTAGCTTTAGCCCATCATCATTAAAAAAAGAATTTTTTACCCTTATATATTCCTCTATTGTTTTATGAAAATCTAAATGATCGCTTTCAATATTACTTAGAATCTTTAAAGAAAAACCAAGCCCTTCTATTCGATTCTGTGAAATAGCATGTGAGCTAACCTCCATAATAAAATAATCACAATTATGCTTTGATGCAATATGTATATTGTGGTATAGCTCTAGCAAGGTTGGCGTTGTAAGACCTTTTTTAGAAATCCTTATATCATTAATAAAAAATCCTCTAGTTCCACACAATGCAACTTTAAAGCCTAACGAAAGTAATATTGAATAAATACAACTAGCAGTAGTAGTTTTACCATTTGTGCCTGTTATACCTATAATCTTTGGTGTGTGGAGTAAATAGTTTTTTAATTCTAATGGAGTGACTATTTTTACATTTGCTAAATCAGAAACATATCTTTCATTTAAAGCTGTTTTTACAAAAATCACATTTTTATCTATTTCTTTAGTATTGTCTGTTAATATTTTATCTTCTAGGTTTATTATCATCTATAATCTCTTTTGCATTTACCTTATCTAGTGCTTTTTTTAGTATTGATTGAATTTTGCTATCATAAATTATTTCTTTATCTAATGTTTCAATGTATTTTATGGAAATATCAGATAAATCATTTTCAATCAAAAGTTCTAAAAATTCTATAAAATCACCTTTTTTTGTAAATACAATCCTTGTGCTAAACATTGCATATTCAAACATCTTTTTAAAATCATTACTACTTGTTATTAATTTTTTAAAATCGCTATACAAGATTCCATCTATATCATTAATTTTTGCCTCTTCAAAGTCATTTATAAACGCTGCAAAACTATTTGTATTCTTATCTAATAAGTTAATTATATTTAATATATTATCAGCAGAATCTTTTATTTTTTGAGCTTTTAGTATTTGATAATATTCAAAAATCTTTTGTGCTTGCTCTTCGTTATCACTGGCTATATCACATAATAAGATTCCAATCTTTGCCTCTTTAGAATCTGTATTATTTATAATAACCTCATTATATAAATTCATTGCAATATCATATTGTTGGTTTAAAAATGCTCTCTTTGCTTTTGATAAAATATATACTATTTTTTTAGATGTAATCTTATCATTTGAAAAATTTGATTTTTTTGCAACATCATTCTTTAAAACTTTCTTTGACAAAACATTCCCTTTAATTATATTTTATGCTTTAATTAATGCTTATTACCTCTAATTCAGGATGTATATCATTTCTTAATGCCTTCTCAATACCATTTTTAAGTGTTACATTACTACTAGGACAACCTTTACAAGCACCCTCTAATCTTACAAAAACCTTGCCACCTTTAATTTCAACCAATGAAATGTTACCGCCATCAAGTAAAATAGAAGGTCTAAGCTTATCTAACACACTCTCAACAGGCTCTATTAATTCCTCATCACTAAACATCATCATAACAACACCTTTATAATTATTATTTTAAGATTCTAGCATAAAACTATATAGAGCTATTAAACCTCTATATCTAATAATACACTATCTCCACCATAATTATTAATATGACTTTTCTTAACTTTTTCTTTATTTAAAGCAGAATCTTCTTTATCATCTTTATCTTGTTTTTTATTTGAAGAATCTTTATTAATAACTTCAACTCCTTGTGTAGGGCGAACTTCTATATTTTCTTTTACTTTATCATTAAAATCTTGCATATTAATTACACTTTGAATATTTGGATGATTTAGGTTATTTGCCTGAATTTGAGAATTAAGTGTAACATTTTGATTAATGTGAGTAATATTTCCTATTTGAGATATTGCCATAACTACCTCCTTATAGTTATTTTTTAATATATAGTGTAGAATAGTTACTATATACTACATTTGCTCCTTCTTTGATCTTTACAAACTTTCTTTTTGTATAATCGACTAAAAAATTACCACTATTAATCTTCAATAATCCAACTAATATTTCACCTGCTTTATAAATAATATCATCTTTTGGAATATTTTTTGAAGAATGTATTATCAAATGTGATGAGGGAATATCTCTAATATGCATCCAAATATCATCTGCTTTAGCATCTTTTAATAAGGCTATATTTTCTAACTTATTTTTACCAATTGAAACTTTTATATTTTCTATAAAATAACTCTCATATTTTGCCTTTATTGTATCCTTAAAGCTATGTTTATTTTTTTGTGTGATAATCTTAATATCTGATAAATTTTTAGTGTTGTTAATAAAAGATATTTTAGATTCCAAAAATGCTATATTTTGAGAAATATTTTGTATTTGAATAGAAATATTAGTTGCTTTTGCCATTAATTTCTTTGCCTTTGTAAAAAACTCATTTATCAAAGATTTATTAGGATTTATATCATCAAATACATTAAATATTAAAACATCTCCATTATAATCTTGTAATTCTATTTTGTTATTTATTATTTTTGATTCTTTATTATTTTGGAGTAATTCTCCAATTCTTACATAATTATTAGCTCTATTAATTAAATCATCTCTATTAGCTAAAGTGTTTAATAAAGCTTGTAATTTTTGTATTTTTAAATTTATAGAATCTATTGCTATAATTTTAGTTTCTTTTAGATTCTGCTCTAATTTTAATTTATGACTTATGTATAAGAAATCTAAAATGTTACTTTCTAGTTTTATTTCCTTAGGTTTATAATTTTGCTGTGGTAATGGAGAAAGCTTTATTCCATTTTTAATAATCCTGCTATTTTGAGTAATCTTACGCAAGGATTCTAATATTATAAAATTAGAATCCACAATAATTGCGTTTGTATATTTTCCTGTAAATTCCAAAATTAATATTACATTTAAAACTTTATATTGCAAACTTTTAGTTAAATATAATCTAAGGATTCTATTATTACCATCAATATTGCAATCTATAATATCTGCTTTAAAGCAGTATTTTTGAAGTGCAAAGTCAAACGGTGCTTTGTAAAATTTAGTAGCAAAATTATAACTATCATTGCAAAATATATTACTTTTGCCCTTATTTAAATCAATATAAAAAATCTGTTTATCTAAAATAAGTTTTATTAAATTATCATTAATTCTTAAAATATGGCTAATTTTTTTATAGGTTTTAAATAAATTAGCAACCTCTTGTAATACAAATAAATTCATAAATGCTGCAATTTCTCTCTTGCAAATGATATTGCCTCACTAGTTATATTTGCACCACTTATCATTCTTGCTATTTCTTGGATTCTTCCTTCTTTATCAAGCAAAGTAATTTTGCTTCCATTATTGCTCTTTTGTATTAAATAATGATTTGTTGCAAAGCAAGGCATATGGGATTGATGACTAATTGCAAAAATTTGATAATCCCTTGATAAAAGTGCTAAAACCTGTGCCACACCCTCGCTCTCACTACCACTTAAATTTGCATCAATCTCATCCAAAATCAAAATACCACTTTGTTTTGAATAATCAATCTCTAAGCAAAGAATAGCAAGTTTTAAACGATTAAACTCACCACTAGAAAATGTATTAGAATTTCCAAGCATAATTTCTAATAAATCATAGCCATTATTTCCTAAATCTATCTTCTCTAGCTTTAATCTAGGGGTATTTAACATTAATTTTTTACAATAATTTTCTAAACTTTTTATAAAAGATTCTAAATATTTTTCTCTCCACTCTCTTATTTGCTCTGCCTTAGTATATATGCTTTTACTTATATAATCTAGCTCTTTTTGAATGGAAGCTTTATTAAAAGAAATATTATTATAATGTTCCAAATCTATTTTTTTCTTTGCTAAATATTCTAGCGACCCTTCTATACTGCCATATTTATGTATAATATTACTTAATAACTCTAAACGATTTAATATATTTTCTATATCATCTTCATTAATACTTTCTAGTTTCTCTTCTTCTTGTTGTATTATCACTTCAATATCATTTAAAGTCTCTTCAAAAATTTCCTTATTTTTATCAATAGAGTTTAGAAAATTAATCAATTCTGCCATTCCATTAATAATTGGCTTTAAAGAAGAAATTTTTTCTAAAATCTTTTCTTTCTTAGATAAATCTTTTTTAACTTGCATTAATTCATCGTATTCACCAATCTTTGGATTTACAAGCTCTATTTGAGAAATCTCAAACATAGTAAATTCTCTCAATTCAATAATATTTTTTTCTTCATCCTCTAATCTTTCTAATTCAGCCTTATATTTAATAAAAGATTTGTAGTCATTGTTATAGGAATCTAATAAAATTCTAAATTCATCTTCTTTAATAGAAGAATCCAATATTTTTAATAAATTTTCATTGCTTAATTCATTAATAGAATGGGAACTTATATATTTAACATAGTTTCCAAATAAATCTTTTGCTCTCTTTTTAGAAAAAACTTGATTATTTATAAAATACTTTGTTTTATCTTTTTTAACAATACTTAAAACTAAATCATCATTATCAAATATACCAATATCTTCTAAATTAATACTACTATGCCCAAAACTCGCCTCAATTAAACTTGCATTAGCATCTCTTAAACCAAAGAGTGCCAAAATACTCTCCATCAATACAGACTTTCCACTCCCACTCACTCCACTAAAAACATTAAATCCTTTGCTAGGATTAATAACAACCTCATTAAAAGCAATAGAATCCTTAATTAAAAGTCTATTAATCATTAATCCTATAAACCCCAACCAAATTTTTCTCTTAAAACTTCAAAATAATCTCTTTGTTTATCATAAATCAATAAAGCACTTTTCTTTGATGCAAAAACTTTTAAAGTGTCAAATTTGTTAAAATTAATTATATCTTGCCCATCTATTATAATGCTAGCCATGCAATTATCAACACTAAATTCCAAATTAAACTCATCATTTAATATTAATGGTTTTTGTGTAAGCGAATGAGCACAAATAGGTGTTAGAAGAATATTTCTATTATAAGGATATACAATTGCCCCTCCTGCACTAATATTATATGCACTAGAGCCTGTTGGTGTGCCAATAATTAAGCCATCACTAAGGTAAGTATTAAAATATTTGCCATTAATCTTTGAAATTATTTTTATCATACCAGAGACAATTTGTCTTGAGATTAAAAACTCATTAACACAAAATAACTTTTTAGTTACATTATTTGAAACAAATTCACCCTCTAATAGCATATGTGAATACATAGAATAATCATTATTTTTTAACTTCATAAGAAAGCTATCAATCTCATTTAATTTAACAGAAGTCAAAAAGCCAAGTCTTCCCATATTTATTCCAAAAATAGGCTTATTATAAGATATAGAACGTCTAATTAATGATATTAAAGTCCCATCTCCACCAATACTAACTAAAACATCACTCCATTCACAAAGCTCATTAAAACTAAGCCCCTCATTTACATTAATGGAGTGAGATTTATCAATCTCTACATAAATATCATATTTTTGTGCAACTTTTTTAAATGTAAGATAAGAATCATATAAACTTAAAGTAGATGGGCGTAAAATAACGCCTATCTTATTAATGTCTAACATTATTTTTGTAAATAATAAGCTTTTATTTGAAAGCCTCTTTTATTATTTTCCTGAATGCTGGGACCCTCAAATACTGCTATATTTGAATGACCTCTAGTAATCACACTAATAGCCTCTCTTGCCCTAAATGATGCTAAACCCTCTTGCTTTAACTCAGCAGAAGGTCCAGAATAAGGATTACTATCTACAATACCGCTAACCTCTAGTGCAATTAATTCTGTATTATCACTAATTAGTTTTTGGACTGCCACAGAAATATCATTTTCACATTGCTGTGGCATTTTCCATTTGCCATTTCTTAAATTTGTGCAAAAGAAAATATCTGCATTATTTGGCTTTATTGTATATTTTAAACTAGAAATTGTATTAACACTTGTTTGTTGAGGAACTTGAGATATATCTTGAACCGTATCCTCAATCACTGGATTATTAGCCTCTGTAATACTTGGTATATTTTGTTCTTGTATTACATTAGTTTGTGCAATTTGATCTTGTGTATTAACTTGATCTTGTCTATTATTAGATTGTTCTAAAACTTCTGTCTGTGTATTTGGGACTTGTATTTCATTTATTGCTGGAATATCTACATCATCATAGGTAGTTTGACTTGGATTATAAAAAAATAAGTAAGTAATTAATGCTAATATTCCCACCATTAGTATAATTATCACTAAAATCATAATTGCTTTTTTATTTTCACCATTTATTGTTGTTATTCTATTTAATATACTCATCAATATGCCTCTATATAAATTTTTAATTTCAAATTCTAGCAAAATTTAACTTGCAATTTCAAAATTACTCTTAATAATATCAAATGCTTCTTTTAACTCTATAAACTTAGTATTATAAGCCTGAATTATATCATTATTTTTCCCAAAAACTTTATCTGGGTGATATTGTTTAACAAGCTCTAAATATTTAGCCCTAATATCAAAAAAACTATCTGTATAATTGCAGCCAAGTATATTGTATGCTTTATGAATATTTTGTTCTTTAAGCGTTAGGTAAGAGATACCTCCTTTATCTTTTTTATCTCTCTTAAAACTATTATAATCAAACTCTATTCTTACATTATGAATTATCTTATTACCTATAATATTCATTATAGATACCCAAAACTGACTATTATTTGTATCTAAATATATATGATTTAAATCACTGCTTATAGTTATATTTGATAATAAAGCCCCTAAATAACGCTTTGCTATATGATTTGGTTTATCAAGTATAAGGACTGCACGATTAAGCCCTAACATTTTAAATGAGATTCTAATACATTCTAAAAGTGCATTTGTAGAAATTATCTTAATTCTAATTGGAAGATAACTCATAGAAAGTATGGAATCTAATGTGCTAATTTGTTCTACTTCAATAATTTGAGATTGCATAGATGAATGATAAGCCCAAGTTATCATATAATCTTTTTTAAATCTTTCCCCATCATCTAAAATTAAAATAGAGCTAGATAGATGATAATGTTTTTGAAAATATTTTGTAGCATATTTTAACAATTTTGGTAATAAAGGGTTATATTCTTCAATGCTTATTTGCACAAATCTACTAAATGCTTCAACTCTCAAACTATATTCCTAAAATTTAAGTTAAATATTTTTAAAGCAAAGTTTATTCCAAAAAGTCTATAATTAAAAACTTTATTTTACTTAGGCTTTATTTTATGGATTTAATAATACTTTCAATTTATGGCATAATTGCTGGAGTTTTAGCTGGGATCTTTGGTATAGGTGGTGGAACAATAATAGTTCCTGCAATGATGTTTTTTGGTTTTGATATAAAAAATGCCATAGGAATATCTGTAATGCAGATGATTTTTTCTTCAGTCTATGGTTCATATTTAAACTTAAAAGCAAAATTGCTAAATATTAAAATAGCAATATTTGTAGCATTGGGCGGGCTTTGTGGTGCTGCATTTAGTGGTCTTATTGTAGATTCCCTAAAACCACTATATTTAGAATTATCATTTATATTACTTTGTATTTACTCACTCTACAAAAGTATTGCAAAGAAAAAAGCTGCTACAAATAAGGCTAATTCAAAAAATCCTATAATATTTTTATTTATCATTGGTTTTATAACAGGAATCTTTGCAATATCACTTGGTATTGGTGGAGGGCTAATAATTGTCCCTGCCATTAGCTATGCTCTAGGTCTTAGCACAAAACAAGCAGTGCCTATATCATTGTTTTTTGTAATATTCTCTTCATTTTCTGGCTTTATTAGTCTAGCAGCTCATAACTATGTAAATTACAAAGAAGGCATAATCGTTGGAATATTTTCACTTATTGGAGTATATTTTGGAGTAAAGCTAAATAAATTAATATCTCCAAAAGTACATAAAATAGCTATAATTGGATTATATGTATTAGTTTTAATTGTAATGATTAAAAATGTTGTATTTCAATATATGTTAAATGGTTAAAAGCTAGTGTTTATATAATTTTATGTAATTTATAAAATTATTAAATAGTTAATCCTATTGGTGCCGAGGGTCGGACTCGAACCGACACAGGATTGCTCCTACTAGATTTTGAGTCTAGCGCGTCTACCAATTTCACCACCCCGGCTTAAATTGCTTATGGTGCGGTTAGCGAGACTCGAACTCGCACGAGCTGCCTCACCACCCCCTCAAGATGGCGTGTCTACCAATTTCACCATAACCGCAAATCCTAGAACTTTTTAAAAAAGTTCTAGTAAAAAAATTATTTTAAAAGAGGATTAAAATAAAGAACAATAAGAGCAACGATAAATGTATATATTACTTGAGCCTCTATCAATGCTATTGCAATAAACATTGTAGTAGTTAATTTTCCACCAACTCCCGGATTCCTAGCTATACCAGATATGGCTGCACCAGCTACATTACCCATACCAATAGCACCACCAAGTGCTGCAATACCAAGGCCTACAACAGCACCAATAGCCGAATAAGCTTTAATTAAATAAACACCACTTACACTACCATCTTGTGCAAAAGCAATACCTGCAAATGCCAAAAACACTAAAAATATCTTTTTCATTCTTTCTCCAAATTATTAATTTCAAAGCAAACTAAGTTCGGTTATGTATCCCTACTGATAAGAGCCTTGATATGAGTATTATTACTAACTTTAAATAAAATCTAACTTATAAATAATTCTATTTTGTCATTATTAATTGCAACAACTTCAACACTCAAAATATCCCCTTCTTTATAATCTGATAAATTAATATTATTTTTTAGTAATTTTGAATTATGAATTAATCCATCTATTCCATCTTTTATCTCTACAAACATGCCAAAATCAACAATTCTCTTAATTTTTCCATTAAATTTATCACCTACATTTATAGAATCTAAATTTATATTAACAATAGATAAAATGTATTCTTTTGCATTAAGAAGATTCTGTTTTGAAATGCTAGATAATCTGACAATACCACTATCTTTAGCAATATCTATATTTATATTAAATTTATCTATAATATTTTTTATATTTTTTCCACCATGCCCTATAACGCTTGGTATCTTATTTATTGGAATGCAAAAACTCTCAACTTGTGGAATATTATCTCCTAAAATTATATTGTCTCTAGCTTTAACCATAAGTGATAATATTTTTAATCTAGCTTCTCTTGCTTTCAACAAAGCATCTTTTAAAATATTAATATCAATATCATTAATTTTTATATCCATTTGAAGAGCAGTAATCCCAACCTCATTACCTGCAACTTTAAAATCCATATCACCATCATAATCTTCAATTCCCATAATATCTGTTAATATCTTATAATTTTTACCATCTTTTACAAGACCCATAGCAATTCCAGCCACTAGGAATAACGGTTTAATCCCTGCACTATATAAACTCAATGAACCTCCACAAACACTTGCCATTGATGAACTTCCATTACTCTCTAAAACTTCAGATACTATTCTAATAGCTCTGTTATCATTTTTAATACTAGATTCTAATGCCCTCCTAGCTAAATTGCCATGACCTAACTCCCTTCTACTAGGAGATGTAATAGGATAAGCTTCACCTGTGCTAAAAGAAGGAAAATTATAGTGAAATAAAAAACTATTTTTTAATACACTTTTAGAATTTAGCATTTCATATGATTGCATATCATTATCTCCACCTATAGTGCATACTGCCAAAACTTGTGTTTCTCCTCTTGTAAAAAGAGTGCTTCCGTGAGCACTTGGAAGGATATTTGTTAAAATACTAATATCTCTTATTTCATCAAGCCCCCTGCCATCAAGCCTCTTTTCTTCTAATAGAATCTTATTTCTAATAAAATTTCTTTTAAATTTTACTATTGCAACTTCTAAACCTAATTCATCAAATGTATTTTCTGCTATAATTTTCTCTTTTATATTATCTAGCATTGTATTGTTTTCGCTCTTTGACATAGCTACAAAACAAGATTCTAACTCATTTTTATATTTTGTTGATATAGTATTAAAAATATCACTAGAATATTCTTTGTTATATTGTAGAATCTTTGGTGGCTTAATATGGTCTTTTAAATACCTTTCATAAATATATGAAGTAGTTTTAATATGATTTTTAGCAAGTTCTAAAACCTCTAGCAATTTATCTTCACAAAGACTTTCATTATTACTTTTAAATTCAATCATGAATATATTATCACCCTCCCCAGAGATATATAAATCAATATCAGATTCTTGTAATAAATCTAGTGTTGGATTGATAATAAGTTCATTTTTAATCAATCCTACACGAAGACTATTAACAGCTACATTTATAGGTATATCAGATATATACAGGGCGAGAGAGGCAGCATTTAGTGCTAAAACCTGTAAGTCTAACTCCCTATCAATACTTAATACAAAAATAGTAATTTGAATAGGATAACAAAACCCCTTTGGAAAAAGTGGGCGAAGACTTCTATCAATTAATCTAGAAGTTAAAACTTCAAATTCATTTGGTTTTCCTTCTCTTTTAATATATCCTCCCGGAAACTTAGCATTTGCATAGCTTTTTTCTAAATATTGAACTGTTAGTGGTAAAAAATCTCCCTCTACACTCTTAGAATCTATTACTACACTTGAGAGTAAAACTGCCTTTCCTTTTTTATAAAGTATAGACCCATTTGCTTGTCTTGCAACCTCATCAATACAAATAATTTCACCACTATCTTCTATTTTTATTTCCATTTTACTTTCCTTTTATAACTTATTATTTTGTATTAGAGATTTATTTAGCATATCAAATATTAAATTAGAATCCAAATTATTATATTCTTCATAATAATATTTTGTGCTTACAAAATGTCTTGGTATATATACACTATAAACCATATCAGCACTAGTTTCTAGCATTTCTGCAACATCATAGCTTACAACAGGTGTTGCCACTATAATAGTGCTTGCTAGTTTTTTAGCACAAGTCTTAATTGCAACACGCATTGTAAGTCCTGTTTCAATGCCATCATCAATGATAATAACATTTTTTCTGCTAAGAGAGCTAATAATCTCTCCTTTCCTAAATTTATAGATATTTTGCAATATCTTTTCCTCATATTTCCTTTGTGCTTCCCCATAAATAAAATCATAAGTTATATCAAAAGAATTAACTAAAGTTTCATTTATCATTATATCCATACTTTCACTTACTATTGCAACTTCACACTCACTATTTTTAGGTGCTAAAATTGGTTCTGTAAAGAGAAAATCAAGTGCTAAATTATATCTATTTGATATTTCATAGGCTAATAGCAATCCTCCCTCACTAATTGCTATTAGAATAGTATTTGGCTTTTTTAGCTCTTGGGTGGGAATTATATCAAGTAGTTTATTTAATGCATCAATCCTATCTTTAAATTTCACATAACTTTTATCTATCATAACTATCCCTTTACTTAAATCTATAAGATAATGCTGTCGCTGTAACAGGGACAAATCTAAATTCTAAACTAACATACCTATTAACTATTGCCCTTGTTCCACTTGTTGTTAAAATAGGAGTAATTTCATTTGCAAATTTTAACCCTATACCAAAACATCTAATATCTTTTGAAATTATTAGATTCCAATCCCTTAAATATCCTTTACTAAAATCATATCCTATATCTCCATAAAGTGCAAAATAATTAAAATCATGGCTTAATCTAACTCTCAAAAAATTTGCTGTTGTATCAACACAAGTCTTATTGTCATAAATAGAGCATTTTTTATCAATATTATTAAATTTTCTTTTTAAATAATATGTTAAAAGCCCTCTAAAATAACCATAAGTTGTGCTTATAGATAGTGAAACCTCCTCTATTGACTTATTTTTATAGGAATAATAAAATGTATTGGAAATACTAATATTACTAATTGGCGAGAATCCAACTTCATTTCTAAGGCTATCAAACCTATTTTCTTTATCTTGTAAATTAATATTTTGATACATACGATGATATAATAATTCCACATTCTCCAAACCAAAGAAGTATTGTGAAAAATTAATCTGAATAGATGGTTGTGTTTCTGAATAGATATTATTATTTCCAAAAGAATCTCTAATCTCTGGTATTAATGCTTCATTTGGTTTGAATATATGATTTTTATCTTCTGCATAATTATAAAGCTTACTTGAAAAATCTACCTTAAAACTCATAGAATGAAACACTTTATCATATTGTTTTGCAATATCTGAACCTAAGGAAAATCCATAATTAGTTGAAAAATATGTGCTATTTTTACCTTGTAAATTAGCTAATCTCTCTGTCCTATTTAAAGTAATAATTCCAGCATTTACATTCAAAGATGTTCCAAAAGTTAAGTAATTTGCCAATAAAGGCATACTAAAATATATTGGCACTCTTACGCTATTATCAAAATATCCAAAACCTTTATATCTTAAAATACTCTTTGTATTTACATCAACAGAATATGTAATATTTTTAATATCTGTTTGTTCTAAAAATTTATGGTATTGAAATTGTGGTATTGTATGGAAAGTATTTTCATTTGTTGGAGATTGCAAATCTAAGAAATATTTAAAATATAGTCCAAAATAATGATCATCTTTTGTGCCAAAAAAGTTTGCTTTTGAAGTTTGGATTCTATTTTCTATATCTTTATTTTTAGCATTTTGCAATCTAATATAATCTAAATCATTCATAAATCTAAAATCTAAATAAATCCCATCACTATAACCTTTAAAAAACCTACTTAAAATATTTCTTCGCTTATGCTTAAAGTCAAATCCATAGATAGTTTGGTTTTTAACACTATTTCTTCTAATATATTTTTTAAAATTATTAAATATACCAAAATTAAACTCAAAAAGTTCATTATAAGTATCTACAAATCTTAATTGTGTGTTAAGTCCATATCCTCTACTAGTTCTAATTTGAGGGCTAAAAGTCATATCCCAAAAATCTTGTAAGGCAAGAAAAAATGGTTGAATATAAACAAAACCCTCTAGCGATGAGGAAGTAAATTCTGGATATAAAAAACCTGTTGTTCTGTTATTTTTAGTGGAAATAAAAATATATGGAAAATAAAACACAGGAATATCTTTAATATATATTCTTGGATTCCAAATTCCTGCAACATAATTATCTTGGTTATAAGTTCCTGAAGTTCCTTCAATACGCCAAATAGGGTCTCCAATATCACAACTAGAGACAACAATATCTCTAAATTCATATTCTTTCTCTTTACTCTTTGCCATTGATGCACTAATCCAAACACCACTTGAGCTATCTTGCATATAAAATGGTTCTACAATAGAATAGTTATCATCAAATTTAATATTTGCCTTTTGAGTGCTAAAATATAAATTACCATCTTTGTAAAACTTTGCATTACCATTGATTTGCGCTTCTCTTGTTTGAGTATTATATTTAATATAATCTGCCAAAACATAGATATTTTGACTAATCATTACAGCATTCCCTGTAGCTATTACAATCTTATAATCAATGGAATCTACATTATCAGCAAATAATTCAAAAACCCTATTGTTATCTCTATCAAACTCTTTTATTCCTTCTTCTGCAAAAACCAAAGACAAAAATAGCAAAAAAAAGAGCAGCCTTAACATTAATCTTGTAAATCTTGTGGAATACTCACATCAATAACTATGCTATTTATTAGCATATCATGTAAGCCTCTCCTAAATTTATCTGATAGTATAAATATAAAGGGAATATATAAGAGAAATTCTGATGATATTATTCTAAATACTGAACGAATTATAGATTCTAAGATATTTGGCTTATCTAAAGTATCTACTTTGATAATTTTAATCTTACAAATTATTTTTCCAATACTAGCACCATAAATTGCAGTAAAAAAACTATGATAAATGATTCTAAAACATACTATATATATAAAAATATTTGACATAAGATGGATGATTTTAGCAACATCACCATTAAATTCTGAAATTTGATTATAAAATGCTATAAAAATAATTAAAGCAACTACAATATCATCAATAATAAAAGCTGAAAATCTCTTATTATTTGATGCAAGCGTTAATCCCTCTCTATCCAAAGTCTCTAAAATATCCATTTTCTACACTTCATTATAAATTTTACTTATTTTTTTTAAATATTTAATGCTCTAAAGGCAATATCATTTCTTTTTTGAGCACCATTAAAGCTAATATTTTTGCATAAATTATAGGCATTATCTTTAGCTTCTTTTATATTATCTCCGATTCCAATAGAAACAAAAACTCTTCCACCACTTGCATAAATATTAGAATTTATATTACTAACACCTGCAAAAGATATATGACTTGCTTGATTTGAGGTATAATTTATATCATTAAAAACTACCTTTTCATTTGCTTTTGAAGAATATGGATAATCCTTTGAAGCTACTACAACACCAACGCAGTATTTATCTAAAACCTCATATTTAAAATCTTTAAGATTTCCATCAATAGCAGCATTTAGTATATCAAGCAAAGGAGTTTTTAAAAGTGGCAATATTACTTCACATTCTGGATCGCCAAAACGAACATTAAATTCTAAAACAAATGGTTTATTATCTACAACCATAATCCCGCAGAATAAAACACCTTTAAACTCCCTTCCTTCATTTCTCATAGCCTTTAGTGTCGGAGATATAATAGTATCTTTTATTTTAGTTAATAATTCATCATTGCAAAGCGTAGTTGGGCTATATGCACCCATACCACCTGTGTTTGGACCTAAATCATTATCTAACAATCTTTTATGATCTTGTGCAACAGGTAATAATATAAAATCTTCTCCATCGCATATAGCAAAAACAGATAACTCAAATCCATCTAAATACTCTTCTATAACAACACTCTTACCAGCTTCACCAAAAAGTTTTCCACTAAGCATATTTTCTAAAGTCTCTTTAGCCTCTAGTTTATTATTTAAGATAACTACACCCTTGCCTCCACATAAACCATCAGCTTTTAAAACAATATTTTGTGTAGTAATAGAATCTATAAAATCTAGCAATATATCTTTATTATTACCTTGTATTGAATTTGCAGTTGGTATATTATATCTATGAAGAAAATTTTTCATAAATATTTTAGAGCTTTCTAAAATAGATGCTCCTTTACTAGGGGCAAAAACTCTAATATTAGCTTTCATTAAATCATCGCTTAAACCTTCAACTAAAGGCTGTTCTGGTCCAATAATAACTAAGGAAATTTGTTTATCTATACAAAAAGCAACTATATTTTTATTACCTTTTATATCAATATTTTTACCTATCAATAAGCTAGCTCCATTTCCTGGACAAAAGTAAATATTACTTATTCTTTTATCATTTAATAAGCTAAGCCCTATACTATATTCTCTAGCTCCACTTCCAATTATTAAAATATCCAATCTTTAGCCTTTATAAAAATGATTAAGCCCAAGCGAGCGTTACTTGAATTGTCTAGCCCCTTTAGATACTAAACAAAAGATTCTAAGCATCTACGTAGGTGGCAAATCCTAAATATCTAATATTTAATAACAGAAACACCAACACATGTAAATGACTACACGAATCTAAAATATATTTTATCGGACTTATCAATTATTATAGAAACACGCTTCACTCAGGCTATAATAAAAATACCTTTAATAATATAAAATTATTTTGATTGTCTATACAATGGGTGCTGGTAATCATTTCTTTCACAAGCACTAAAACCAAACAACACAAACAACCCAATAAAAATACAAAAAAATAATCTTAAAAAAATCATTATTGACCAACAAAGCCTATAATAGCCATAGGGGATGCATCACCTTTTCTATTTTGCACTCTATGAATAGAAGTATATCCTCCACTCCTAGAAGAAAACCTTGGTGCTATTTCTGTAACTAATTTCTTAGTGGCAGATTTATCTTGCAATTTTGCAAAAACTTGTCTATGAGCATTACTATCACCTACTTTAGCCTGTGTAATTAGTTTTTCTATATGTGATTGCAATTCTTTAGATTTAAAAAGGCCTGTTTTAATTTTTTCATATTTAATAAGAGAAATTGATAGATTCTTCAGCAATGCTTTTCTATGAGATGAAGTTCTACCAAGTTTTCTGTAATCATTAGAATGTCTCATACTATTTCCTTTTACTTATTAAGTTTTTTATATAACATTTCTTTTACATTATTTGGTAATTTTGAACCAATTTGATAGCCAATTTCTTTTACTTTATCAACAATTTCATCATATGATCTTTTACCAAGATTTTTAATTGATTTTAATTCGCTCTCTTCCATTAACACCAATTCTCCAATATATTTCAACCCTTTTTTATCAAGACAATTAGAACATCTTGCACTAAAATTTAATACATCTAATTTTTGAAATAAAATTTTATTTTCGTTAGATTCTGGCTCAGTATCATTATTAGAAACACTTGTTATTTTTAACTCTGATTTAAAAATACTCATTTGACTATCCATAATCTGCATAGCATTTTTAAAAGCATCAATAGCACTAATTCTACCATCAGTTTCTATATCAAAAATAACTTTTTCAAATGTAGGGTCATCTTTAACTAACACATTCTCGATTTCATAAACTACGCTTTTAACAGGAGTAAAATATGCATCAACAGGTATAAAAGTATCTAAAATGATACTCCTAATATCCTCACTTGAGACATACCCTATACCTTTATTAATAATCAAAGAAAACTCAATTTTTGCATCATCATTTATAGTCGCTAAATAAACATCTGGATTTATTACATCAACTTCATCATTTTTAAGGTCAGAGCCAAACAAAACCTTTTCGCCAGAAAATGAGTAATTTACAACAATTTGAGTTTGTTCTGTATTTTTTATAACAAATTGTAACTTTCTAAGGTTAATTACAAACAATGAAACATCTTCTGTAATACCCCTTATAGAATCAAACTCGTGAGTAACGCCATTTATTTTAACGCCAACAATAGCATATCCAATTGAGCTAGACATAAGCAGTCGTCTTATAGGATGTGCTATTGTTATTCCATATCCTGTTTCAAACGGATATGCAGATATCCTAGCTTTATTTGGTTCTATTTGCTGCACATCAATATTTGTGGGAACAAAAGGGAAAGTTTTAATAGTTTTCATTCAATACCATCCAATAAAATTATTTAGAATACAATTCGACGATTAATCTCTCTTCGATAGGTATTACAACCTCATCTCTATTTGGTAATCTTGTAAATATACCAAATAGTTTAGCCTCATCTACATCTACCCAAGGAACAATTCCTGTTTGCTTAGTAAGCTCTAATGAACGAATAATTTGCTTATTATTAGCACTTTTTTCTCTTATACTTACTTTTTGTCCTGCTTTTAGGAGGTAAGAAGGTATATTAACTTTTTTGCCATCCACTAATATATGTCCATGTGTTACTAGCTGACGAGCAAATCTTCTTGTAGAAGCAAATCCCATTCTATAAACAACATTATCCAATCTTTGTTCTAGCAATCTTACTAGATTTTCTCCAGTATTACCTCCTAGTCTATGTGCTTCATTAAATACCATTCTAAATTGACGCTCTGAAATACCATACATAAATTTAGCTTTTTGTTTTTCTCTCAACTGAAGACCATATTCAGAAATTTTACCACCACTTTGACCATGCTGACCAGGTCCATATTTTCTTGAATTTAAAGCACATTTACCAGCTAATCTTCTTTCACCTTTCATATCAAGGCTAATGCCAAATCTTCGTTCAATTTTTTCTACAGGTCCTGTATATCGTGCCATATTTTCTCCTTACACTCTTCTTCTTTTAGGCGGTCTGCAGCCATTATGTGGCAATGGTGTTACATCTTTTAACCATAAAACCTTTATACCTTCAACTGAACCAACACTCTTAACAGCAGTCTCTCTACCACTACCGGGCCCTTGAACCTTAATTCCTACTTCCTTAATTCCATACTCTTTTGCTTTCATTAGAGCAGATTCTACTGATTGCTGTGCTGCATACGGAGTTGATTTTTTAGACCCCTTAAAACCTAATGCTCCTGCTGTACTCCAACATAAAACATTACCCATTTCATCTGTAATAGTTACAGAAGTATTATTAAAGGTAGCAGAAATATGAACTATACCTTTAGCTATATTTTTTTTTATAGCTTTTTTTCTTAAATTAGTCGATTTTGTAGCCATTATATCCTCCTACTTACTACCTATTGTCTTTCTTTTACCTTTCCTTGTCCGTGCATTATTTTTTGTAGTTTGTCCGCGAACAGGAAGCCCTTTTCTATGTCTAATACCTCTGTAATTACCTATTTCCATTAAAGCTTTTATATCCATTGTAACTTTTTTTCTTAAATCACCTTCGACTATGTAATCTTCTTGAATCTTTTTAGTAATCAATGAGACTTCATCTTCGCTGAGATCATTAACTCGCTTATCAAAAGATATATTTATAGCTTGCAAAATATCTCTTGCACTTTTAAGCCCAATACCATAAATATAAGTAAGAGCATACTCTACTCTTTTCTTTTTTGGCAAATCTACACCAGCAATTCTAGCCATTTCTTATCCTTTATCCTTGTCTTTGTTTATGTTTTGGAGTTACACATATCACACGAATAACACCTTTTCTTTTTATTATCTTACATTTATCGCACATTTTTTTAACAGATGGTCTAACCTTCATTATTTCTCCTTATAAATTGATAAAATTCTTATTAATTTTTTTGATTGCTCTCTTTAAAGATAATAAAAGCTGATATTCTATATTTTTTTACTTTAAAAACTACTTATATTTTTCATCTAATTTTTTCTGTATTTCAATTAATTCTGGTTCTTTTTGGATATCTTCTGCTTTATATCTTAGAGTAATTCTACCCTTATCTATACTATATGGAGTTAGCTCTATTTTGACTATATCTCCTGTTAGAATCCTAATATAGTGCATTCTAAGCTTACCTGCAATATGACATAAAACTATATAATCATTCTCTAAACCTACTCTAAAAGTAGCATTTGGCAATACTTCTACAACTTTACCATATATCTCTATAACATCATCTTTAACTTTTTTCTTTTTATTTTCTCTATCTTCCCTTCTATCTTTTGCCATTTAGTGTCCTTTTAATATTCTGTTAAGATAATAGCTTTATTATCAACTATTGCAATAGTGTGTTCATAATGACTGCCATTTAATCTATCTTCTGATACAACAGACCATTTATCATTTAATATTTTTGGATTTCCATTTGTTTGACATACCATAGGTTCTATACAAAAAACCATACCATTTTTTATTTTTGGACCCTGCATAACACTACTTTCTATAAAATTTGGAATTTCTGGCTCTTCATGTGGCTTCTTACCTATTCCATGTCCACAAAATCCTTTAAGAGGAACAAACCCAAAAGATTCTATATTACTTTGCAAAATAAAACTAAGTTCCTTAAATCTCATACCAACCCTAATGCTATTAATAGCATTTAAAAGCGTATCATAAGAACATTTAATTATTTTTTCATCAACTTTATTAATCTCATCTATTCCAAAAGTAATAGCACCATCTCCATACCAACCACCATACTCTACACCTATATCAACACCTAAAATATCACCTTTTTTAAGCTTATAATCACTTGGTATCCCATGAATTATAACATCATTAACAGACAAGCAAATAGACTTAGGAAACCCATAAAGCCCTTTAAATGATGGTTTTGCACCAAATGACAATATAAAGTCATCTGCAATTTTATCAAGATCATTTAAACTAACTCCAACTTTTGCATACTCCTTTACTTTTTGCAATGATTGAGCTACAATAGAATTTGACTTTCGCAATAAATCAATTTCTTTTATATTTCTTATAGCAATAGCCATTATAACCCTGTGGCACTTAATGTTTTATATTTATTCATATAAACTTGGGCTTCTATTCTTCTCATTGTATCAATAGCAACTTGAACAACAATCAATACAGCTGTTCCCCCAAATACGAATGGAATTCCAGCACTCTTTAATAAAACCCAAGGTATAGTAGATATACAAGCAAGATATAACGCACCCCAAAATGTTAAATTACTAGCTGTAGTATTTAAAAAGTTTATTGTTCCTTCTCCAGGTCTTAAACCCGGTATAAATCCACCTTGTCGCTTTAGATTTTCGGAGATATCTTTAGAATTGAATACAATAGAAGAATAAAAGAATGCAAAAAACATAACTAAAATAAACATCAAGCAATTATAAGCATAATTATTAGGACTTAAAAAATCAGCTATGGAAAGCATTATCTTATTTGATGATGCTTGAAGTATAGTGGATGGAAATATAAGCACTGCTGAAGCAAAAATTGGAGGAATAACTCCACTTAAATTTAGCTTAATTGGAATATAGTTCATTATCCTTTTATTTTGGTTTTGAATAATAATTTTTCTAGCATAAGATACAGGAATCCTTCTTTCAGCAAGTTCAACATATATAATAATAAAAATTGTTCCAAGTATAACTGCAAACATTAAAATTGCAACTAATATATTAATTTCACCCTTACTAATAGAATCAAAAGTTTTTCCTATTGCAGATGGAATCCCAGCAACAATACCTGCAAAAATAATTAAACTAATCCCATTTCCTACTCCTCTTTGAGTAATTTGTTCTCCAATCCACATAAGCATCATAGTTCCAGCAAGCATAGAAAACACCGAAATAAATACAAATGTATTATTATCAATTAATATAGGATTACCATATCCACCCTCTAATGCTTTTAAGCCAATAGACACACTAATAGCCTGAATTACAGTAATTGCTATTGTTGCATAACGAATAATTTGCATATATTTTCGCATGCCATCTCGCTCCTTCTTCATCTTAGCAAGATTAGGAAAAGTAGCTGCGAGTAATTCCATAACAATAGAAGCAGTAATGTATGGCATAATTCCTAATGAGATAATACTAAATCTCTCTACTGCCTGACCGCTAAACATATTAAATAACCCTAAAGCATTATTTTTATTACTATCAAAAAATTGCCTTAGAATTTCAGTATCAACACCAGGAATTGTAATATAAGCTAAGATTCTATAAGAAAATAAAAATGCTAAGGTTATTAGAATCTTATTTATTATTGTTTTATTCATTATTATTTCCACTAATGCTTACATTAGAATCTTTAATTTTAGATTTTATATCTTTTACTGCTTTACCTATAAGCTTAACTTTAGAAGTGCTTAATGGATATCTATAAATACCTCTAATACTCTCTTTTGTAATTTCACTTAAAGATAATATCTTTCTATTTTTATCAACATTAATCACAAATGGTTTTTTAACTCTACTTTTAAACCCTACTTTTGGTAATCTTCTTTGAAGTGGCTGTTGTCCACCTTCAAATCCTATCTTTTGACTATAACCAGTCCTTGCAGTTTGACCTTTACCGCCACGAGTAGAAGTTTTTCCCATACCGCTACCCTGACCGCGACCAACTCTCTTAACAGGTTTAACGCTATTTTTTGCTGGCTTAATACTTTCTAACATACAAGTCTCCTTTAATTCTAAGCTTTTATCTTACTTAAAGCATCTATTGTAGCCCTAACCACATTATACGGATTGCTAGAACCTATAGATTTTGTAAGAATATCTTTAATTCCTGCAAGTTCTATAACAGGTCTTGCACTTCCACCTGCAATCAGCCCTGTTCCCTCGCTTGCTGGACGAAGTAAAATCTTACTTGCATTGTATTTATGCTCAACATCATGTGCTATGGTAGTTCCTTTGATATTTACACTAACAATATTTTTAAAGGCATTATCAATAGCTTTTTTAATAGCATCTGGAACTTCTTTAGCCTTTCCCAAACCAAAACCAACAAGTCCATTTTTATTGCCAACCACAACAAGAGCATTGAAGCGAAATCTTCTACCACCTTTTACAACTTTTGTTACTCTGCCAATATTAACAACTACTTCTTTGAATTCTTCCCTATTTATTTCCATACTAAATATTCCTTCCTATAAAACTATACCATTTTCTCTTAAAGCATCGGCAAAACTAGCTACAACACCATGATATAAATATCCATTTCTATCAAACACTACTTTTGAGATTCCAGCTTTTTTAAGATTTTCTGCAAATATGGCTGCTACTTTCTTTACATCATCTTTATTATTTGACAAGCCTAATTTATTGCCATCAACGCTAGCTAATGTAAAGCCTTTTGTATCATCAATAGCTTGTGCATAAAAATATCTATTAGAACGAAATACACTAACTCTAGGCATAGTAGAATCTCCAAAAATTCTACCTCTAATTCTTGCTTTTCTTTTTTTAGTGAGCTTATGTTTTAACCTTAAAATATTATCTAACATTTTCTAACCTCTTATTTTTTTGCAGTTTTTCCAGCTTTACGCAAAATAGTTTCTTCAACATATTTTACGCCTTTACCTTTATAAGGCTCTGGTGGTCTAAATGAACGAATTTCTGACGCAATCTGTCCAATTTGTTGTTTATCACTACCTTTTAAAGTAATCAAATTTTTATCTAAAACTACTTCAATTCCATCAGGAATATCATAATTTATAGGATGTGAAAAACCTAAAGATAACTCTAAAGTTTTTCCCTTAAGAGATGCCTTATATCCAACTCCATTAATCTCAAGCTGTTTTGTAAAACCAGAGGTAAGTCCTATAATAATATTATTAGCTAATGCCCTATAAGTCCCCCAAAATGCTTTTGATTTTAGATTGTCTTCATCTTTTAATCCAAAAGATAAAACTCCATTGTCTAATGATATTTTAACTCTATCGTAAGTCTCAAGCTCTCTTTGCATTTTTGTATTCTTAAAAACTATTTTAGTCCCTTCTATTGAAACATCTAATCCTTTTGGAATATTTATTATTTTTTTACCAATTCTTGACATTTTTATCTCCTACCATATACTACACAAAGCTTCACCACCTACATTATTCTTATAGGCTTCTTCATTTGAAATTACACCTTTTGAAGTGCTAACTACAATAGTTCCATAGCCATTTTTATATTTTTTTAGCTCACTTCTAGATTTATAAACTCTTCTTCCAGGTTTGCTTATTCTTTTTAGCTCACTTATCAAAGACTTTCCATTTTCATCATAATTAAGCATCACTGTAATGTCTTGTTTATTGTCCTTAGAATTAACCCTATAGTCTTTAATGAAACCTTTAACTTTAAAAACTTCTAATATAGAAACTACAACTTTTGCATAATACAAAGTAGTATGCTCTAATCTCCTCATAGAAGCATTTCTAATTCTAGTGATAGAATCTGCTATTATATCATTTACCATTAATACTCCTTACCAGCTAGATTTTCTTAAACCGGGTATCAAACCCTCACTACCCATTTTTCTCAAACAAACACGACATAACTTAAAATCTCTATAAACAGAATGTGGTCTTCCACAAACTTGACATCTACTATAAGATCTTGAACTGAATTTAGCTTTACGCGCATTTTTTGCAATCATCGATTTTTTTGCCATTTATCTTCCTTTTGCAAAAGGCATACCAAGAAATTCCAATAATTTGAATGCCTCTTTATCGTTATTTGTTGAAGTAACAATTGTAATATTCATTCCGTGAGTTACCATAATATCATCATAAACAACCTCTGGAAAAACTAGTTGTTCTTTAAGCCCAAAACTATAGTTTCCATTACCATCAAATCCATTTCTTGAAATACCTCTGAAATCTTTAACTCTTGGTAAAGATATAACAATCAATTTTTCTAAAAAATTATACATTCTTTTACCTCTTAAAGTTACCTTTACACCAATAGGCATACCCTCTCTCATTTTAAAACCAGCGACAGATTTTTTAGCGTGAGTAACAACAGCCCTTTGTCCAGCTATAATAGAAATGGTATCAGCAATATTTTGTATAATCTTTACTTCCTTCGCATACTCACCAGCACCAACGCTTATTACTATTTTCTCTAATTTTGGGATAAGAGTAGGATTATTAATATTGAATTCTTTTGATAATTTATCCTTTATTTCATTCAAATAAAGATCTTTTAATTGATACATATACTCTTTCCTTCCTTTATATCTTTTTAACATTAGAAATATGAATTGGTTTTTCTTTAGTAATAAATCCACCTTTTGGATTATCGTCAGTGGGTTTAATTGCCTTTTTAACTACATTGCAACCTTCAATAATAACTTTTGATTTTTTTGGTAAAACCTGCAATACTTTACCCTCTTTTCCCTTATCATCACCTGTTATGATTCTTACCAAATCATCTCGCTTAATAGAAAACTTAATCATCATAAAACCTCCGGAGCAAGTGAAACAATCTTCATAAAGTTCGCATATCTAACTTCTCTTCCAACTGGACCAAAGATTCTAGTGCCAATAGGCTCTTTTTTAGCATCTAAAATTACAGCTGCATTATCATCAAACCTAACAGAAGAGCCATTATCTCTATGAACTTCTTTTTTAGTTCTAACTATAACTGCTTTAACAACATCACCTTTTTTTACTTTACCATTTGGAATAGCTTTTTTTACAGAAGCAACAACAACATCTCCTATACTAGCATACCTTCTATGGCTACCGCCTAAAACCTTTATACACATAAGTTCTTTAGCACCACTATTATCAGCAACATTCATTCTAGTAAAACTTTGTATCATCACTCAACTCCCATACTTATAATCTTATTAAGTTTAAAAGACTTGATTTTTGAGATAGGCTTACATTCGATTGCCTCTATAATATCACCAACCTTACAAGAATTGCTTTCATCATGAATAATATACTTTTTAAATCTTTTTACTATCTTTCTATATTTTGGATGAAGAACCTTTCGTTCAACTAAAATACTAAAACTCTTATCACCGCTTTTCTTAATAACCTTACCTTGCATTAAGCGTTTAAATGACTTATTTTTGTTCATAATTAACCCTTTTAGCTGATATTGCAGTATTTATTCTAGCTATTTCTTTTCTAATAACAGAAATCTCACAATAATTTTTAAGCTGCATTGTTTTAAGCTGTAATTTTAACTCAAAAAGTTTTAATTTCTTTTCTTTTAAAATGGCCTGTAACTCTAGTATGTCTTTATCTTTAATATCATTAAACTTTATTACATCAGTAGATTTCATTTTCACTCTCACTTGTTATAATTTTTGTTTTAAATGGGAGCTTACTCTGCCCTAGGGCTAATGCTTCTCTAGCAAGAGATTCTTCAACACCAACCATTTCATATATAATTCTACCAGGTTTTATATTCATAACCCACTTTTCAACTGCACCTTTACCTTTACCCATTCTTGTTTCTAATGGTTTTGCGGTAATTGGCTTATCAGGAAATACTCTAATCCAAATTTTTCCCATTCTTTTTGTATGCCTAGTCATTGCAATCCTAGCAGCTTCAATTTGCCTAGAATCTATCCTACCAGCTTCAACTGCCTTAATAGCAATATCCCCAAAAGCAAGTGTGTTGCCTCTTGATGCTTTTCCACGATTACGACCTTTCATTTGCTTTCTATATTTAGTTCGTTTTGGCATTAACATAGCTATCTACCTCTCTTCTTAGTATTTCTTATTTCAGTTTCAGAATCTTTCTTTTCAACTTGAATACCTTTTTGAAGAACTTCTCCTCTAAATATCCAAACCTTAATACCTATAATTCCAAATGTAGTAACAGCTTCAGCAAATCCATAATCAATCTTTGCTCTTAATGTATGTAAAGGCACTCTACCTTCCATATACCATTCTGTTCTAGCCATTTCAGCACCTGCTAATCTACCTGAAACTTTTACTTTAATACCTTTTGCACCAGACTTCATTGCAGCTTGCATAACCTTTTTCATAGCTCTTCTAAATGCAACTCTTCTTTCTAGTTGCATAGCTACATTTTCTGCTGCTAATTGTGCATTAGCTTGAGGCTTTTTAACTTCTTTAATATTAATTGCAATATCTTTTTTCACTAATTTTCTTAAGGAATCTTTAATTTTCTCAATATCTGCACCTTTTTTACCAATAATTAATCCTGGACGAGCTGCTATAACTGTTACCTTTATCTTTTTAGTAGTTCTTTCTATAATAGTTTCACTAATGCCAGCATAATAGAGCTCTTTTTTAATAAATTTACGAATCTTATAATCTTCTCCAATATTAAATACTGTAACTCTATTAGAAGGAAACCATCTTGATACCCAATTCCTATTAATTCCTAATCTAAGACCTATTGGATTTACTTTTTGCCCCATTATTTATCCTTGCTTTTGTTAGATTTTTTTACTACATTTTCTTCTTGTGCAACTTCCACAGTAATATGAGAAGTAGGTTTTCTTATAGGTGCACCTCTACCTCTAGCTTTTGGTGTCATTCTGCGAAGCACAGGACCTGCATCTACTCTACAAGACTTCACTATAACACTTTGTGCATCATAATTACCATTTGCAATAGCAGAAGCTAAAACCTTATAAATAGCTTTAGCAGCTTTATTTGTAGTAAATTCTAATGTAGCTAATGCTAACTCTGCATTCATCCCTTGTATCTCCCTTGCAATTAACCTTGCTTTAGTGGGAGAAAGTCTAGTGTATCTTAACAATGCTTTACTCATATTATTCCTTTATTTGCCTATTTTCTTTTGTACTGTGCCTTTGTGTCCTTTAAAGGTTCTAGTAAGCGCAAATTCACCTAATTTATAACCAACATGACTTTCTGTAACATACACAGGGATAAAAGATCTACCATTATGAACATTAAAAGTCAAGCCTATCATTTCAGGTATAATAGTGCTTCTTCTTGACCAAGTCTTGATAGGTTTATTATCCTTATTTTCCTTTGCTTTTAATACCTTTTTTACCAAGTAATCATCAGTAAATGGACCTTTTTTAATTGACCTTCCCATTATCTATCCTTTTATTTTTTCTTTCTTGAAATAATAAGTCTATCACTAGATTTTTTACGTCTGGTTTTATAACCCTTAGCAGGAGTACCCCAAGGAGAAACAGGATGTCCACTAGAACCAGTTTTACCTTCACCTCCACCGTGAGGGTGATCTATTGGATTCATAGCAGAACCTCTAGTTTGGGGGCGAATACCCATATATCTAGCTCTTCCAGCCTTACCTAATGATATATTCATATAATCTTCATTACCTACGCTTCCTATTGTAGCCCTACATTCTTCTAAAATATACCTCATTTCACCACTTGGCATTTTAATAATGGAATATTTACCCTCTCTACCCATTAATTGAGCACTAGCACCAGCACTTCTAGCTAACTGCCCTCCAGCTCCTGGATGAATTTCAATATTATGTATAATAGTTCCAACAGGAATACCTTTTAATTTCATAGAATAACCAACTTTAACGTCAATACCATCATTTGCAGACAAGATTTTATCTCCTACTTTAAGTCCGCTAGGTTGTAGAATATATCTTTTATCCCCATCAGGATAAAAAATTAATGCAATTCTACAATTTCTAAACGGATCATATTCAATAGCTTTTACAATACCTTCAATATTTAGTTTATTTCTTTTAAAATCTATGATTCTATATAGTTTTTTTGCTCCACCTTCTTTATGGCGAGAAGTTATTCTTCCATTATTATTTCTACCAGATGTTACTTTTAACTTTATAAGAAGTGATTTTACACTGGCTTTAGCGGTTATATCCTTTGAACTTAAGCCTGTCATAAAACGCCTACTTGGCGTAATTGGTTTATAAGTTTTTATAGCCATACTATTCCCCTTATACTTTTAAGGATTCTATCTTAGCACCTTCTGGCACTTTTACATAGAACTTTTTAAAATCTGCTCTACTGCCTTTAACCCCTCTAAATCGCTTAACTTTACCTTGTTGTTTTAATGAGTTAATTCTAATTGGATTAAAACCAAAATATTCGTTAAAAATAGCTCTAAGCTGATTTTTACTTACTTTAGATGAAGTCTGAACAACTATAATCCCATCTTCTTGCTGACTTAAAGATTTCTCTGTATACATAATTGACTTTATATCCGTTATATCTGCCATTATTTACCACCTTTAATAAGTTCATCAAATGCTTCTTTTTCAATTACAACAGACTTAAACACTGCAACTAAATAAGCGTTAATTTCATTAATATCAATTAAATAGCAATCTTTTATATTTCTAAAAGCAAGAAAGGTTTTATCACTATTTGCCTTAGTGATAAACAAGATGCTTCTCTCATTAATTGACTTAAATATTTTAAAAGCATCTTTTGTTTTACCACTCTCAATATTAATAGAATCTACAATATATAACTTCTCAAGATCAGCTTTTTGATTTAGTGCATATTCTAATGCTAATATTTTTTGCTTTTTATTAATCTTAAGCTTATAATTTCTATTGCTTTGTGGTCCATGAGATACACCACCACCTACAAATACAGGTGACGTTATACTTCCAGCTCTAGCCCTACCTCCACCTTTTTGGCTCCAAGGTTTCTTACCGCCACCACTAACTTCTCCTCTATTTTTAGCTTTAGCAGTATTAGCTCTAAGAGAAAATAAATAATACTTTATATACAAATATAAATTATGCTCTTTTATTTCTGCGTATGAACTAGGAAGTTCTATATTAGAAGTTTTATTGAAATCGTTATCTAAAATAATTGCTTTACTCATTTTATAACCTTTATTCGTCCAAATATACCATTATAACCAGGCACAGAACCTTTTAATATCAATATAGAATTATCTTTATCAAAAGATAAAATCTCATTTTGAGTAGTAACCATTTCATTGCCATAATGACCACTCATTTTTTTGCCCTTTTGAACACGACCCGGCCACTCTCTATTCCCTATTGAACCTGGTGCTCTATGAAATCTAGAGCCATGTGCCGCCGGACCACCCTGAAAATTCCATCTCTTCATTACACCACTAAAACCTCTACCTTTTGTCTTCATAGAAACTTTTACTCTCTTAGCACTTTCTAAAATGCTCAAATCAAGATTCCCAATTTCTTTATTATTAACAAGTAGAGTGGAAAACTTATTAAATTCCTTTGTAATGTTATATTTTTTTTGCTGACCTAAAATAGGCTTATTTATAAATTTACCCTTTTTGTAAGCTACAATAGCCCTACTACTGTCTAATAATTCGCATACTTTAGTATCTATTATTTTAAGAAGGGTTACAGCTTCACTTTTATTGCCTATAGTCCTACTCATACCAATTTTTTCTACTAAAAATTCCATTATCCTATCCTTAAAAAATTAGTTTATAAAAGTAACTTCTACTTCTACTTCGGGTGCTAAATCAAGCCCCATAAGACTATCAACAGTATCTGGAGTAGCTGACATAATATCAATTATCCTGCTGTGGATCCTCATCTCAAATTGTTCTCTTGAATCTTTATTTACGTGAGGAGAGCGTAAAAGAGTGTATTTTCGTTTTCTAGTTGGAAGTGGAACTGGTCCTATAATTTCAGAACCTGTCCTTTTAGCAGTTTCTACAATAGATAAAACTGACCTATCTAGAACTCTGTGATCATAAGCCTTTAATTTCAGTCGCATTTTTTCCATATTTTTTAATCCTTAAAGCAAAATATTAAACAATCTAAAAATTATTTAATATTAATTTTTGAGATGAGATTCTATTAAAAAATAATAACTTTAGTCAATAAGATTATAGTAAAAAAGGAAAGTAACTAAAATTTCATTTCCTTTATAAAAGGAATATGAAGTTTACTATAAAAACTTAATATAACTTTTAAATTATTATAATTTAAATTAAAAATTATATTTCTTGTGTTGGCTTACCTATATAATAACCCTGTGCATAATCAACACCCATATATTTTACAACATCATAAACTTCCTTAGAACTCACAAATTCTGCTATAGTTTTAATATTTAAAAGCTTTGCAAACTGAACAATAGTTTGCACTATAATTCTTGCATTACTATCTTTATCTATGTTTTTTATAAGGGAGCCATCAATTTTTAAATAATCAATTTGCAGTTTCATTAACACTGAAAAATTAGAATATCCACTTCCAAAATCATCTAACGCAATTTTAATACCTAATTCTTTAATATTAGTTATAAAACTATTTACACTATCAAAATCTTCCACACTCTCTTGTTCTGTAATTTCTACTACAACCCTACCTTCTAATTTATAATATATAATCCTATCCATAAACCAAACTAAAAAATCAACTGAGTTCATATCCTCTAATGCAAGATTTACAGAAAATATGCAATTCTCACGTTTTGAAAGATCTAAAAAGGAAGCTTCTATCATCATTCTTGATAGTTTAGAATAAGAGCTAGACCTCTTTGCTACCTCTAAAAAAAGTCCCGGAACTATCATATGTCCATCTCTATCTTTAATACGCATCAATGCTTCATATTTTACTTTATCATTTTCTAAATAATCTTGTATTATGTCAATCTTTTGATAAAATGGAATTATGTTTTTATCTTTTAATGCCTGATAAATAATTTCAGTATATTGAATATTGTTTTTTAGTATATTTAAAATGGGTAGATTTCTATCATATACAACTATTGGATTCTTATATTCTTTTGCGTGATGAAGAGCCATTATAGCATTTACCATACTATATTTCGCACTATCATAAGAAAATGCAATACCAATAGTAGCAGCAATATTTAGGTATGTATAATTATCAATTAAAATTTCTTTTTTTCCAAGATATTCTAAAAAACCTTCTAACTTATGTAAAAAGATGCTTTTATCAGTGCAGTTAATCCAGAGAATGGCAAAATCATCACCGTGGATTCTGTATAACAAATAATTTTCATCTTTAAAATAAGATTTCAAAACATTTGCAACAGAATGCAAAATATCATCTGCTAATTTAACTCCATAAAAACTATTAATCTCTTTAAAATTACTTAAATTTAATACGGCAATTACATGATTTGGATACTGCTCTAAATCTTGACGAAGGATTATGCTTGTGCGAAGCCCAGTGAGCTTATCATATGTGATATTGTTATATAACAAATACATCTGATTTGCTATATTATTATGAAAATATTGAGATATATTCATAATTTCTCTTGAAGACTTTATAATTCTTTGAGACCAAGAAGTAAAGCCATTTTTATTCTTCTCATAAAAATTTTGCATATCAATATAAAACTCATTCAAAGGGTTTAAAATATTATCTTTAATAAATTTATTAGACATAATTAATATTGAGATAAAAAAAATAATATTTAGGGCTAATAAAATAAAAATATAAATTAATATAAATGTAGAGCTATAAAAAACTTGCTTATCTTTAAAAAAAATAAAAATAAAAGCACCTAAAGATACATAAACGATATTGATTATCAAAACAAAAATAAATGGAACAACTAAGAGTAATTTAAATTTTGTTATCATATCAGCCACGGATAAAACCTCTCCTTTTGTAAAACTTAAATTATAACAAAATATTAACTCTTAAAATCTAAATAATTAGGAAAAATTAAATTAAAATCTAATGGAAATTTTTTAGTTAATTTGTCAAAAATAATTTTATTTGCAAACATATTGCCAATAATACCTATATCTTTAATAGAATAATTTGTATCAACATCTCTAAAAATTAAGATTAAATAATCAACTAACGACTCAAGGACTCCATAACCTAAAGTCTCTATTTCAACACCTGCAATAGAAAAGCTCATTATAGAGCGAATAGTTAATATATGGTCATAAAAAATTTCACCATTTATATTAATATTTTTAAAATCAATTTTTGGACCAATATCACGCAAATACAAATCTGCTAATTCAAAAATCTTATTCTTGTCTAATTCAAAGCCAAGAATAAAACTAACAGAATCTAAAATATCAACAATATTATTACTTTGTTGTGGAGTATCATCTAAAGCTTCTATCCTTTCAAATCTATCAAAAAAAGATTTCTTAAAATTATTTATTAATTTATCTCCATTTTTACGTTTTAAAAGCTCTTTTAGTATATTTTTTGGATTTTTATCAAACGATATATTTAAAACAGGATCTATTTGATTATTATATAGTTTTCCAAAAATTGTTTTATGATTAGTGCTTAAATAACTAACAAACATTGCATTCTCTGCAATAAAATTAGAATCTAATAAGTTGCATACAGTTTCCTCAGTCTCCTTAGAATCTATATAATTATTATGTATAAAATACCCCCTATTCCCAACAATAATCTCAAAAAAATTATCTTTAAATGGCACATCATAAGTTAAGGTTGAATTACTAGTATTTTTAATATAAACAAATGGAATATCTTTTTTAAGTAAAATGTTTGCAACAATATATAAAATAATATCATAAGGTAGAACAAACAAAGCTCTCTTAAAACCTAAATCTTTAACGAAAAGCTCTTTTATTAATAAAGAGACACAAGGCTTCTCAAAGGTTGCTAAAGCATCCATTTCATCTTTACTTGCACGAGTATATAGAGCAATGTTTGACATTCCATTTGCCATAATGTAATCAAAATTATCTGAATTTAGAGAAATAGAAATTCTACCTTTTATAGTTTGTAAAGAAATAGTTTCATTATTTTGCAACATATTACAAATATCAAACAATACTTTTTGCATAATATCTCTTGTATCAATTTTTTTATCTTTATAAAAAATATCAAAATCAACTTTAAATTTAGGATAATTAAAAATATCACAAAAATTCGGACTTTCTAAATCCTTAATTTCATTAATTTCATTTATACTAAAATCAAATGTAGAAGTATTTTTTATAATATCATTAGAATAATCTTTAGACATATCTTTAGCAACTTCTACACTTTTTAAAATAAAATAGAGAGAGAGCGGAACTTCAGTTTGTAAAGCAAGTGCAAAGTCATTTAGATTCTCTTCACTGCCATTAACAAAAAATAATAATTCATCATTAATAACCATATCATAATGCTTTAATTCATATTTACTAGCAGTATTTTGCATAATTTTCAAAAAATAATCTTTATTTGAATTTTTATATAAAAAAATAAACTTTAATATCATACTTTTCAGTAACCCTTATATGAATAATTAGCCACTTCTTGTAAATCTCTATTATCAATCTGTTCTATACTAAAACCAATTTCTTTTAGGTTTTTAATAACAGCATCACGCATAATTAATGCAGAATCTTTAATAATATTTGATAATTGAAATGTTGTATCAGAATCTAAAATTTCAGGAACTGTCGCAATAATCTTTATAGTTGGTAAATCTCCTAGAAATTCTATCATCTTTAGTGTTTGAAGCATCTCTACCTCGTGTGCAGTTCCTTGCCAATTAATATTTAATGGAACATTGTTAAAATCAAAACAAAAAACATCCCCAATATTACCATCATCTGCATTTATGCAATCAAGTAAGATTACATAATCATAAGAAGTGATGAGAGGTATTAAGCTTTGAGCTAAAGTACCCCCATCGACAATATCAAGAGAATGCTTTGTAGAGCTAAATTTATAATTTAGTTTTAATAAATTTGATAGATGAACACCAATACCCTCATCGCCAAATAAAATATTACCAATACCTAATAATAAAACTTTCATACATTTAAGCTTTTAGCTACTTAAGTTTCTTGATATCTAAATCCACCAATTATAGAATCTGCACCACCATCTGGATGTTTTATTGCATTCCAAACGACCATATATACATGTATAGGTATGAAAATCATAATAGCCCAAGTTGTAATATGATGAAGTTTTCTAACATTTGCGAGCCCACCTAAAGCAACTTCAAACCACTTAAATGCTGACTGCAAAAATGCACCAAGCCCATTATGATAAACATTATAATATAAAACAATCCCTGTAAGAGAAATAATTAACACAAGAATTGCCAATAAAAAATAAGAACAAAATTGTATAGGATTATAAACACCTTTAATATGTGGATGTGGTCCTAAAAATAAATAATTTTTTATCTGACCTATCCAAATATCTTTATTAAATAAATCACTAGCAGACATTCTCTCATTTTTATTTCTTCCTGAAACTAAAAATAAATATAGCCTGAATATTGATACAGAAATAAGTAAGAAACCAACCATAATATGCCAACTTCTAAATAAGGCATAAAGAAAATTTGTAGGTTCTCCATTCGGTTCTGGTGCAAAAAATGGATATGCTATATAAAATCCACTAAAAATTAAAAAAAATATACTAAATGCCCTAACCCAATGGAAAAATCTAACAACAGGTGTAAAAGTTGGACTTCTTTTAAAAGTTTTTTCTTCTGTTTTCATAAAATTCTCCTTTAAATACGCAATGTAGCTGGATTAATTCTATATTCACCTATTTTATTACCGCTAGTATTTATCATATGAACGGAACAAGCAATGCAAGGATCAAAAGAATGTATAGTTCTAATAATCTCTAATGGTTGTGATAAATTTTCTATCTTTACACCAATCAAGCTAGCTTCATATGGTCCTTTTTGTCCCTTAGAATCTCTTGGTCCTGCATTCCAAGTAGATGGCACTACGGCTTGATAATTTGCAATTACACCTTTTTCAATTCTAACCCAGTGACTTAAAGTTCCTCTAGGAACATTGCCTATATATCTTCCTTCATAAGTTTTATTCTTATCAATCACATAAGGAGAACAGGTCTTTTTATCTCCACTTTTAATATTTTCTATCAGAGAATTAAATACTTCTATACCATAGTCAGCAGATAATTTACATTCTAATGCTCTAGCAGCAGTCCTACCTAATGTGCTAAACAAAGCGTTAATTGGTAAATTAGTATCCTTTAAAAATTGTTGTGCAATTGCTGTAATTCTCTTATTTTTAGCTGCCAGTCCAACTACAATAGCAGCTAGTGGCCCAACCTCCACTGGCTCACCATCATATCTAGGAGATTTAATCCAACTATATTTACCATCTGTATCAAGTAATTTTGTATCAACTTCTTTCAAATCAGGACCAATACTTTTTCCATCTTTAAAACCTGTATAATTTGGTTCTGTTTGTCCTTGATAAGGATGAAGAGGTTTATCACCCTTATACCAAGAATGTGTAACTTCCTCAGCAATTAAGCTTTCATCAATCTCATGTAATTTTGAAATATCATAGTCTTTAACAATTCCACTGCTATATAAATACTCTCCATTCCCAACTGGTATTTCTTGATAACATAAGAAATTCTTAACACCAGAACCCTTAAGAACGCTAGGTTCATTTTTATAAACTTCTGCTGCCATTAAAATATCAGCATAATAAGCTCTATCAACAAAATCTTGAACATATTGATATTTAGTAAGCCATTCACCAAGTCTGCTTGGATCTAGAATATCCATAACAGAAGTAACACCTCCTACTGTTAGAGTTTGCGGATGCGGCTGTTTAGAGCCGAAGATAGCCATCATTTGTGCAGCCACTCTTTGAACTTCTAGTAACTTTAAATAATGTGATAAAACAATTAGATTCTGTTCTGGAGAGAATCTGTATGTTTTATGTCCCCAATAAGCATTATCAAATGGACCTAAAGAACCTTTTTTGGCAAAATCAGCAACTTTAGTTTGAACCGCTTTTAGTTCATCTTCTCCTGTGTTTAAGGGAAGTGAAGAATAGTTAAATGCTATTTTTGCAGCCTTTGCCGGAGATGCTTTTAGTGCAGAAAGTATATCACACCAATCAAGACCATGTAATGTATAAAAATGAACAGTATGATCATGCAAAACAAGAGAAATATTCATTAACGATCTAACAAGCTCTGCATTTTTTGGAGGAACTATACCTAAAGCATTCTCTACAGCAGTAACTCCAGCTTTATAATGAGAAAATGTACAAACTCCACAGATTCGTTGCATCAAAAATCCTGCATCTCTAGGGTCTCTATTTTGCACAACTCTCTCTAAACCCCTCCAAAGTGTAGAGCTGGAAAAAGCATCTTGTATTATATTATTATCATCAACTACAACTTCAACTCTTAAATGTCCTTCTATTCTTGTAATAGGGTCAACTACAATTCTTTTTGTCATAAAATTCTCCCTCTTCGTATTTATTATTTTATTCTTTATTTTTTGTTACAGCAGAAATTGCGGCATGTGCAGCAATACCAATAGCAGTAGCACTAAGCAAAACAACACCAACAGTATCTGCAGTTTTATCTGCACCAATCCCATTAAAAGAAGTAGCATACAATTTATTAGCCAAAGGTTCTTCAAATGGACTCATAGTATCCCAAAAATTAGGCTCACTACAACCAATACATCCGTGTCCAGCTCTTATAGGCCAACTTGTATGCTGATTAAAACCAAGTCTTGAACAATTATTGAATGTGTATGGACCCTTACAACCTACTTTATATAGACAATATCCATTTTCAGCACCTTCATCGCCAAAACTTTGAACAAACTCTCCAGCATCGAAATGTCCTCTTCTTTCACATAAATCATGGATTCTATGTCCATAAGCCCAAGTAGGACGATTATATGCATCTAGTGAAGGGCGGGTTCCAAATAAAATAAAATGTAAAACACTGCCTACAATATTTTTTTCACTAGGAGGACAACCTGGAACATTAATAACAGGTTTTTTAGTAACCTTGCTAAGTGGCATAGCATTTGTTGGGTTAGGATTTGCAGCTTGCACACCACCAAAACTAGAACAAGTTCCAATAGCAAAAATAACCTTAGCTCCCTCTGCTGCTTCTCTTGCATTTTGTGCTCCTGTTTGTCCGTGAGCCCCTATAGTTAGATAAAATTCACTTTGTCCAGATGGTATTCCACCCTCAACCATTAAAATATAATCACCCTTATATTTTTTCATCGCATTATGTGCATTTTGCTCTGCTTGCCAACCAGATGCTGCCATAACAGTTTCGTGATACTCTAAACTAATATAGTCAAAAATAAGAGAATCTATACTTGGAGCATCACTTCTTAATAGACTTTCGCTACAACCCGTGCATTCTGCCATATGAAGCCAAACAACAGGAAGTCTACCTGCTAATTCTGCCGCTCTAGCAGTAAGTGGAATAAACGATGATGGAAGTGCTAATGTAGCAGTCATTGCCGCTGCCCATTTCATAAAATCTCTCCTAGAGATTCCATTATTTTCCAAAATATCTTTGATATCATTTTTATTATCAATTTTATTTGGTAACCTTTCTATTTCATTTAACCTATTCAAAGCTTTTTCATAAGCTTGATTATTTTGATTGTCCATCTTAACTCTCCTTGTCTTTAATTTTAAAGTATCATAAAAATAATTTTAAAGTATCATAAAAACTCAAATTAATAATACTTAAAAGTAATGTAAATATTAAAATAAATATATTGTATCATCTTAATATTCTATATATCACATTACAAAAAGTAATACAAGATTGAAGTTATAATTTTATGCTTTTAATGTTTAAAAATAGATTATTTATTTGACTTTAAACTTAATTTGATAATAATCCAAAATCATTAATAAAGTTTGAGACTAGAATTAAAGTAAAAATGGAGATACAATGACAATATTTGAAAAGATAATAAAAGGAGAGATTCCTTGTAAAAAAGTCCTAGAGAATGATGAATTTCTAGCATTTTATGATATTAATCCAAAAGCTCCTATTCATATCCTAGCTATACCAAAAACAAATGTGAAAGACTTTAATGAAGCAAATGCTACTTTACTTGGAAAAATAAGTGATTTTATTAAAGAAGTAGCAAAAGAAGTTGGGATTAATAAAAGTGGATATAGAATAATATCAAATATCGGTAAAGATGGAGGACAAGAAGTCCCTCATTTGCATTTTCACATATTAGGCGGTGCAAAACTAAAGTGGGAGAATCTAGAATAAAATTAAAAATTAATACTTAAGGAAATACAAGTGAAACATATAAAAAAAATCAATGAACATAAGTTTATGGGAGGCATCGGTATTGCTACATTGTTAGTTTTAAGTGGTTGCAACAATGCAAATAAGACAGATAATCAACAAACTGCAAGCCAAGCAATTAAAAATGGTGCCTTTGTTGTGATTGAAGAGCAAGCAGATGGAAACTACAAAATACTAGAAGAATACCCAAGCGAAACTACAAGAGTATTGCTTAAAGAAAAAAATGGAACTGAAAGAATGCTAAGTCAAGAAGAAATTGATAAATTATTAAAAGAAGAAGAAACAAAGATTGATAATGGTACTTCAGAGCTAACGAATCCTAGTGGAAGCGGACTATCACTTGGTGGTGCAATACTTGCATCAGCTGCTGGTGCAATAATTGGTAGCTGGATAGGAAACAAACTATTCAATAACCAAAACTATCAAACACAGCAAAGAACAAGCTATAAATCCCCTCAAGCATATGAGAGAAGCAAAAATTCATTTAATACAGCAAAAAACACCACAGCAACAAAAGCAACAAGCAGTGGTAGGAGTGGTTTCTTTGGTGGTGGAAATAATGATAATAGAAATAATGCCATTGGAGGTTAAAAAAATTAAACAAAAACTAAAAATAATATTTTAGGTTAAAATATAATACTGCTTTTTTTTGAAAATTTTCAAATCTAAAATCCACCCTTTAAATAAAACAAATTGCAGAAATTAAGATTGCATTTTATGAAGGCATTGATAGACTATAAGTCATATTTATTATAATCTTTACTTTTGTAGTTGGACGTGGGTATTCCCTAAAAGCAGCTTTAACATTTGTCTGTATGTCCTTATCAAGTATAAGTGATTTTGAACTAGAAACTATTTTTAAATCTGAAATATCACCATTTGGGTATAGAAAAAATTCAAGTATATTTTTACCACTTTGCTTTAATATTGCAGCTTCTTTAGGATAACCTCTGCGATTAATATGATATTGCGTAATACGCCCAATATCTCTTAAGTTATTTACCAAAAAATCAATCTCTGCCATTCCATAATCACCTAGCTCATCTCCATATAAATCTATTATTTCATATTTTTGATCTTGAGGAATATTTTGTGCCATAATATAATTAAATGCATTTTTATATTGTTGTGATTTGATGTTTTGCAATGAATTTATATTAATATTATTTTTACTATAAATCTGTAAAGAATTAAAATCGATTGTATTATTTTGATTTATATTTTTGATAATTTTATCTGCTTTGGAAAAATCTTTACTAGTTAAAGATGTGTTTGGTTTTATCTCATTAATAATCGCACTAGCACTTAAGGTTTGCTGTAAAATATGCTGTGGAATTGAGGTATTTTCCTTTACATTGCTGTTTTCTTTTTTACTATCACCGCCTCTTTTAAATGAAAGCGAAATCTTCTCTTTGTTTTTTTTGGATTCTACTATTTTTTTACTATCTAAATTAAAATATAAAAGTAAAGCTATTGATATATGTATTAAAAAAGAAATTGATAGTGTGATTTTAAAAACATTTTTAGATTTATTTATATTCATATCTATCCTCATAAGCTTTAAGGAGATATGATATTTTATTTTTCTTATTTTCTAATAATTTCTCTAAATCTTGTTCTTTAAATCTTTCAATTTTATCTATTATAAACGAACCGCTTTGCCCAACAAATAATATATAACTAGAATCCTTAGAATCTATCACTATAATCTTATTTTTTAAATCTAAATTAATGCTTTGAGATACAGAAATACTAGGCTTTCTGAAATATGAAAACTCAAAATTGCTATTCTTCCTAAGAGTCTTTCTTTTTACTAAAATTAAGGCAATAATAAGAATAATTAATATGATAATTACTGATATATAACGCCAAGATTCTAACTTTGGTGCTGTAATATTATTTTGCTCTTTTATAGAACTTATAGCATCCTCTAGAGATTGAGGTTTAGTTGATAACATACTAGATAATATACTCTCTTTTGGTTTTAGTAAAATCTTTATAGCATCATTGCTATTTAATACCTCTAGATCATATTCTAAGTTAAAATTATTTTCATCAAAAACAATATAAACATCATCACCTTTTCCAAAAATTTCAATATTTTTAACAAATTTTGTTTTTGAATTAATCCTATTTTTATTATAAATCAAGTTTTTTAAAACAATACTACTAAAAGTGCTAGTATCATTTCTTATAACCTTATCTTTAAATTTAGAATCTAAAAATAATAATATTTCAAGATTATCTTGATTTGATTTTATATTAACATCTTTTAATATTACTCCAAATACAGATGAAAGTAGAAATAAAATGCAAACTATAAACTTCAATTTTAAAGTTTTTCTTTGGTTAGATAATAAATTATTGCATTAGAATCCAAAATTTCATTTATTCTAATTGCAAGACTTTTTTCATATACCATAACTTCTCCTTTGCCTATTATTCTATCATTTACAAAAACCTCTACACTCTCTCCTGCAGGTTTTTGTAAATCTATCACAGTGCCTTTTTCAAACTTCAAAATTTCTTCAATGGTTATTTTTGTGCTACCAAGCTCAGAACGAAATGTAATATCCATATCAAGCAATCCAGAATAACTATCCATCATTTCTTGCAAATATTTTGCAAGTTCTATATCTTTTGGATTATGAACTAATCTATCATCTAATATATCATCATTATCTGCCATTTTAAACTACCTCATAAATACTGCATCGCATATTTTTATATTTATAGCTAAGCACATTATTGTAATTCTTAATAACTTTATAACCAATAAATTCTGGAATTCCCAATTTAAAAATACTACCACTATTTTCATATAAAACTTTTGCTTTACCTATTATTAGATTTGCAATTTCTTTTGCAATATCAATTAAAATATCATCATTAGGATTTACAATATCTAAAAAATCTAATGCAAATTTCTCAAGTAATGGCTTATTTATAACAATAATAAAATTTTTATTATCTAAAGTAATCTTTGATGAAAACGCTTTTTTTAAGAGTTTATTATCCTTTTTTAACATAATGCCCATAGACTCTCGTATAGCCTCAATTAACGCATTTTGCAATGTTTTCATTTCAACTCCATTTTATTATCATATTTACAAAAGTCATAAACAAAACATTCTTTACATTCTGGCTTTATAGCCTTACAAATATAGCGACCAAACAAAACAAATCCCTGATGCAAGATAGCACGATTTTGTTTAAAAATCCTATTTAAATCTTTCTCTGTAGATTCTGGATTTGATGCCTTACTTAAGCCAAGCCTGTGAGATACACGAAATACATGTGTATCGACTGCCATTAGATTCTTGCCACAATACTCTAACAAAACAACATTAGCAGTTTTTTGACCAACTCCAGATAACGATTTTAATTCTTCTTGATTTAGTGGTATTTCTCCATTAAATTTATCTACTACTTGCTTTGCCATAGCAATAATATTTTTTGCTTTATTGTTAAAAAAAGAACAACTTTTAATTAACTCTTTTACATCTTTTAGCGATGCTTTAGAGAGGGAATAAACATTAGGATATGACTTAAACAAAGCTGGTGTTATTAGATTTACTCTTTTATCTGTGCATTGTGCTGATAAAATTACACAAATTAAAAGCTCATACAGATTCTTATAATTCAACTCTGTTTTGGCATCTTTATATCGCTCAACAAAAATCTTTTCAATTTGTTTATATCTACATTTTTGTAAGCTTTTCATAATATCATACTTCTATTACACTTCTTTTATAAAAACTTCTTTAGCTTCAGTCGCCCTTAGAGCTATCCTTGTATTATTAGAGAGTATGGCAATAGTACTTTTATCAAGAGATTTTTCTAATAAAGCAGTCTTTGTTCCTTCGCAGATTCCAAGTGCAACCAACCTTTCTCTTAAAACATCATCATTAGTTATAATTTTTGAGATTTGATAACTTTTATTTTGCTTCATATCAACTAAAGTCATTTTTACTCCTTCAAACATAAAAATAAGAATAGTTATTATACAGCTATAAGCTTAAAATATTTTTTAATTTTATAGTTTAACAAAAAGTCCATTTTCAACGCCATATAAACTATTATTATAAATTACTATATTATCATTAACTTCCTCATTAAAATATCTATCTATATTTGGTGCCATGTTATGTAAAAATAAATCTACTCCAAGTGCTGTTGAGTAATTTACCCAATCATATTTCATATCACTTGAAAGTAAATATCCATATTCCAAAAGTTTTTGATTAATTTCACCAATTGAGTTTATTATAAAGATATTATCAGTATTTACACCACGCAAAAGTGATAGAAGTGCAGGATTATAATTAACTTGAGTTGAAAAAATTTTCTGTGGTAGTTTATCTAACATATTAATCTGTGATAAAAGCAATCCCGATATTATAACGCGAGTATTTAAAAATACACTACTTTGTTCAATATTATTCTTTTGTTTCTCTAAACTAGAGCTAAAATTTGTAGCTGCTTTATTATTAACTACCTCATTAATTAACTTTTTATTACCATCATTTATTTGTGAGAGCATGTTACCAAGCAATAAGCCAAGCTGGCTATCATCATTATATGAAATAATTATATTAGAATCTACTTCATTTAATAAACTTTTAATTTGTGCAAAATAATCAATACCACCAAAAATAATATTGCTATCGCTTCTACTACTCATATTTATATTACTCATAGTTGGGATATAAACAGGCATATTTATATTTTCAATAATATCTAAGGTCTCTTTTTTTGATATGATAGCTATCATAAAATTAAAATGTTCTTTTCTCATTTCATTTAAAGCATTACTAATTGAATTTGGATTTTCATCTACACTATCAAAAACCTTGAACTTAAAATCTAAATCTCTTGATAAAAGATAAGCAAGTATAGTATCCGTAGTAGTTGTGGAATATTTACCAATTAATTTTCTAGGTATTAATAATGCTACTTCTAGCTTTTCTCCTAGTAAATCAAATCTAACTTTATAATATATACCAACCTCACTGCTATATTCCATCATTAAATTTTGAAGTTTTTCATCTTGTATATTTCTATCAAATCTAGCAATAAAAGAAAATATCTTTTTATTCTTACTTAAATCAAATAAACAATCCTCATCACAAGATTCTGGATTAACATTTATTATTTCTATCTTTGCTGGAGGGATATTTGAAAAAACATTGCCCTCTGCTAATAATATAAATGGCAGCGACAAAATAAAAATAAATTTGGTTAAATGTGTCATTTACAGCCTTTTAAATATATTTTTGCAATCTTAAAATCTTCCATTGCAGCTTTTTTAAATGATTGATTTTTTAATAAATCACTAATCGAATATGTTACTATAAAATCTCTTTGCTTATCTAATAAATTATTCAAAACTCTTCCCCTTAAATCCTCTAATTTCTCATCACCTCCTATTAAATACTTAGCTGAATCTATCCCAAAAATTATTATTAATTTAGGGTTTAAGTTATCTATTTGCGATTTTAGATACTCCATACAAACTATTGCATGTTCATCTTTAATTTGTAAGTGAGTATTACACTTGATAAGAGATAGTGTATTATAAAATTCTTCTTCAAAAACTCTATTTGAAATATTTGAAATCATCTCAAAACTAGCACTATATTTAACAATTGGCTTTAATGTTATAAAAGTTATTCTAGATTCTGTATTAATACTTCCTATCACTTTATTATTAGCACTCTTTGATAGCTCACAAAGAGAGCAAGAGTGTATAACCTCATCTAAACTTGATTTTCTAAAATTTATTTTATTTGGCTCTCTTATAACAACATTTTGGCAATACACCTCACCGCAAAGCCTCTTTAAGTAAAGTTGTTTTAATAATAATACTTTAGCTAACATAAATTTAGAAAATATAATTTTTATTTTTTATGCAATTAATATAAATTCTATTGTTTGAAGTGGAATCTAAACTATCAATATCTAATAATATTGCACTACTTTTAGTCTTCATATTCTTTTGTTCAGCTCTTTTTAAAACAAGAAAACAATTCTTAAAATCTGAATAATAACTATTTGCAACATAAGACATATCTTTCTTTTTCAACTCTACTAACTCCTCTATATAATTATGGTATCTATTTGTATGGTAATAATATGCTAAATTATTATCAAAGACAATTTTAAAAGATTGTGCTTGTAAGCCTTTATAGATATTTTGAATTAATTTATTATTTAATTTATTTATTTTTACTTCTATTATGCCATTATTTATACTAAACTCACTTTCATTTAATTTATATACAAAATTCTCTTCAAATATGAAATCAAATGCAAATATAAAAATAGGACATAATAAAAACAAAATCTTCAAAAAATGCTTCCTATATAAATTTTGCTATGATTCTAAATAAAATAAAATAAATCTAAAGTAAAGTTATGCAAAAAATAATTATATTAGGCAAACCAAATGTTGGTAAAAGCTCGCTTTTTAACTGCTTTTTAAAACAAAAAGTAGCAATTACTTCAGAAGTTGAAGGAACAACAAGAGATATTAATATGAAACAAATTCAGATTAATGGGATAGACGCAATAATTTGTGATACTGCTGGAATTGTTAAAGAAAACAATGGAATATTTAAAGATATAAAAGAGAAGATTCTTTCATTCATCTCAAAAGAAGATATTGTAATTTATGTTACTGATTCTAGTCTTGGAATACAAGATGATGATATAAGTTTGTTTCATAGATTAAAAAATGCTATTTTGGTAGTTAATAAAACAGATTTAAAAAAAAATGATGATTGGGAATATTCAGCATTTGGCTCTAAAGAAATATTTTTTATTTCAACTGCACATAATAGAGGGTTGAAAGGCTTAAAAGATTATATTGGCTTCCTTTTGGTAAAAAATAACAATGACGATGAATTACTACAATCTTTAGAGCAAAAGAATAAAGAAATAATAAACATAGGGATTATTGGAAGAGTTAATGTTGGCAAAAGCTCACTTTTAAACGCCCTTTTAGATAAAGAACGCTCGCTTGTAAGCGAAATTGAAGGAACCACCATAGACCCCGTGAGTGATGATATAGAGTATAAAGATAAGATATTACATTTTGTTGATACCGCTGGCATTAGGAGACGCTCTAAGATTGAGGGAATTGAAAAATACGCACTAGATAGGACAAAAAAAATTCTAGAATCTAGCAATATAGTTTTGCTTGTGTTAGATTGCTCAAGACCATTTGTAGAATTAGATGAAAAAATTAGCGGACTTAGCGACAAATACAATCTAGGGATAATTATCATCTTAAACAAATGGGATATAAGATATGAAGAATTTTCATTTATTAAAAAAGAAATTTTAAGAAAGTTTGCATACCTAACACATGCTCCAATACTAACAATTAGTGCTGTCAATAAACGGCATATCAATAGTATAAAAGATATGATTTTAAAAGTTTGGGAGAATTTTAACACTAGGATTCCAACATCTATTTTAAATGAGCACATTAAAATAGCAACACAAAGACACCCTCTACCTAGTGATAAGGGAAAAATTATCAAAATTTATTATGCTACACAAATAGATTCTGCCCCTCCAAAGATAATATTGATAATGAATAAGCCAAAATCACTTCATTTTAGCTATAAAAGATACTTAATAAATTATTTGCGTAAAAATTTTAATTTTAGTGGAGTGCCAATATTGATTTTTCCAAAAGCAAAACATAAAGATAATGAAATAAATATTAAAGACAATTTATGATTATATTCATAAGTGGCACTGGAACGGGTATAGGCAAGACTTTTATAAATATTAAAATAAACCAAGCCCTAATAAAAAAAGGATATAAAATTTGCTCTCTAAAACCAATAGAAACAGGGGTAATAAAGCAACCTCAAGATGCAATTCTTCACAAAAAAAATCAAAGCAATAAATTAAAATTAGATGATATTTGCTTTTATACATTCTCTACTCCAAGCTCTCCATTTGTAGCAGATATAAATAATATTATTGATATAAATTTATTAAAACAAAAGGTAAAAAGTTTAGAAAAACAATATGATATTGTGCTAATTGAAGGGGCTGGTGGTCTGTTTGTGCCAATAAAAAAGAATTATTTTTTTATTGATTTAATAAAAGAATTAGAATCTATTTGTTTTTTAATTTGTAGTGATAAATTAGGCTGCATTAATGAAATTCTAGTTCATAGAGAAGCCCTAAAAAATAGAAATATTAAATTTATTAGCATTATTAATTTATTTAATGAAAGTAGCTTTTTAGAAATAAGCTATCCATTTTTAAAAGACTTAGATAATAATTTTATATTTCAAATGCAAGAAAAAGAATTGCTTGATTATATTTTATTACTTAAAAATTAAGTTTGTATATGAAATAATTTTAATCTACTTTGAAACAAATAGGAGCTTTATTACTATGGAAAATACTATTGGAAAGCTAAATAAATACTTTAGAATGAAACGTTATGCTATGTATATTATTACTACAATAGTTATTCTATCAATTCCCTTTATTAAAATAAATGGAAATCAAATTTTTCTATTATCATTTGATAAAAAACAATTGCATTTGCTTGGAATAGTGTTTGATATGCAAGAACTATACATTATGCCATTTTTAGTAATCACGCTTTTTGTTGGAATTTTCCTTTTGACTACACTTGCAGGTAGAGCTTGGTGTGGCTGGGCTTGTCCTCATACAATTTTTAGAGTAATTTATAGGGACATAATTGAAACAAAACTATTAAAACTAAGAAAGTCTATTCAAAATAAGCAAATCAATCCAGATTTAAGTAGCGGAATAAATAAGATTAAAAAAATTATTAGTATCTTTATATGGCTTATAATATCACTTATTGCAGCATCAAACTTCTTATTTTATTTTGTGCCACCTAGTGATTTTTTTACTTATGTATTGGATTATAAAAACCATATGATATTATTTGCATTTTTAGTTGGAATAACTATGTTTCTAACGCTTGAGATTATATTTATTGGAGAAAATTTTTGCATTTATATTTGCCCTTATTGCAGGGTTCAATCTGTTCTCTATGATAATGATACAAAAACCGTTATTTATAATACCAAAAGAGGATCAAATGTATATGATAAAGATGGTAACTTACTTGATAAAAGCCAAATTGATGGTGAATGTATAGCTTGTAATAAATGTGTTAGAGTTTGTCCAACCCATATTGATATTAGAAAAGGACTTCAACTTGAGTGCATAAACTGCCTTGAATGTGCTGATGCTTGTAGTAGCGTAATGGATAAACTAAATAAAAAGACATTAGTTTATTGGAGTAGCACAAATGCAATAAACACTAATAGTAATATTAAATATTTTAGAGGCAAAACCATAGGATATATGATAGTTATTGCTATTGTGCTAGGCATTTCACTTATACTATCACAAAGCAAGTCAAATATGCTATTAAACATAAATAGAACTGCAGAATCCTATAAAATCTTAGATAATGGCGATGTAGAAAATCACTACACAATGCTATTTCAAAATACTGATAATAAACCACATAGCTATTATTTTAGAATATTAGATAATGATAATATACTAATAAAAAAACCAAGTGAATCATTTAACATAAACCCCGGTGAAAAGGTAAGAAAAAGAGTGTTTTTATATACAAATAAGAATCTATATAAAGGGGATAATAAAGATAGTATCATACCAATTAAAATTATGGCTTATTCCACTGATGATATAAATATTAATATTATAAAAGAGAGTATTTTTGTTTATCCAAAAAAATGATATTAAACAAAAATTAAAGGCAAAAAACATAGCTACCTTAATGGAAAAAATTTACAAATTTCCTACACCAAATAATGTATCAATTAAAATTGAAGACATTATTAATATAGATTCTTTATATATTACAAAAGATTTTAAAAATGAATTAAATACATTATTATTATTATTAAAGCCTTGGAGAAAAGGACCTTTTAGCTTTTTTGGAAGCTTTATAGAGAGTGAATGGGATAGCTCTATAAAATACAATATCATTAAAAATCATTTAGACATAAAGAATAAAATAGTAGCAGATATTGGCTGCAATAATGGATACTACATGTTTAGAATGTTATCACTTTCTCCAAAAAAAATAGTTGGATTTGACCCTAGTGCTTTTTGTAAAATGCAATTTGATTTTATTAACCATTTTATAAAAAGTAATATAGAATTTGAGCTCTTAGGGCTTGAGGATTTAATCTTATATGATAGTAAGTTTGATTTTATAATATGTCTTGGGGTTTTGTATCACCGCACTAATCCAATAGATTCTTTAAAGATTCTAAAAAAAGCTCTAAATAAAAATGGAAAGATTCTAATAGACTGCCTAATTATAGAATCTAATGAAGAAATCGCATTAAGTCCTCTAAGATATGCTAAAATGAAAAATGTTTATTTTATCCCTAGCATAAAAACTTTGAAAAATTGGCTAACTCGTGCTGGATTTAAAAACATCACAATAATTACGACTAAAAAAACTGACTTTAATGAGCAAAGAAAAACTCCATGGATAAATGGGGAAAGTTTAGAACATTTTTTAGATAAAAACAATCCCAATAAAACAATAGAAGGATACCCTTCACCAATTCGCATATATATCAAAGGAGAGATATAATGGAAGAAGAACAATATAATTTTGATGATATAAATGAGCTTAAAATCTATAAAAAGATAAATAAAGAATTATGCGGAGAAATAGCAGAGATAGAACCAAACAAGGCTATTGTTAAATTTACTCCTAGTGAAAAAATGATAATTGATGATAGTATGATAATTCACTATGGCTTTGTGTTTTCCTCTGCATCATTTTGTGCAATGGCTGCAGTAAATAAGCCAAACTCTATGATTATTTATTCAGAAGTAAAGTTTCTCTCTCCAATTGAGCTTGGAAATGAGGTTACATTTAAAGCAAATTCCTTACAAAGCGATTTAAAAAAGAGAGAAGTTTTAGTTGAAGGCTTTTTATATAATATAAAAATATTTGATGCAATATTTCATATAGTTGTTTTTGAAAAAAGTATGTTTAAAATTGACTTTAAAAGTATAACTTAGAATCTAGATGGTATCTTGATTTTATTTATCCTAACTAATCTATAAAACCTACTTAATGCAATATTTGGCTTATATGATACCTTGTAGTGAATATGTTTTAGATAGTTTTTTATATCATTTTTATTTATACCTGTATCTATGGAGTATTTATCTAATAAATATTGCGGAATCTTAATATTTTTAATATTAAATGATTTAGAAAGCTTTAAATAAAAATCTTCATATTTATTATAGCAAAGCAATCCAAATACAAATGGAAGTCTATATTTTTTATACCATTCTTCTCCTAAATCTATATACTTTCCACCACTTAACTTATACTTTAGTGCTCTATCACCTATCAATACTTCTCCATTAATACGCAAAATCTTAGATAATGCATTAGAGCTTGCAGATTGATAATCTAACTTATTTTCTTTAGGGATAGCAATCACACTCCAAACTTCACCATAAGAGATTATCCCACTAAGAGTTTTTTTTGACTTCATTCCTGCAATTGATGATATAAATCCTGCATCAATCCTTTTGTATAGAAACTCTATATTTAATTTTGATGGATAATTTCTATTATGATTTAAAAATGCCTTAAAAGCAGAATTGGTTTTATATTTTTTAATAAAAACATCAAATGGAGCTAAATTTAGATAGCTAATCTTTCCAAATTTCATTTTATTCTCTAATAATTTCTATCTTTGAGTTTGCTTTAATTTTATTAAAATATTCATTTAATATTTCATTTTCTTTTACTTGTGCATATTTTTGCATAACATTTGTTCTAATATCTTCAAATGGTAAAACTTCTTTACTACTCTTTTCTTTTATAAAAAATATTATCAAAGTGCTACCTGAATTAAGAACAGGAGTAAACTTTTTTTCTGGAGTTTCTAAAAAGATATTTACTATTTGCTGTGGTAAACTCCTAATATCAATCTCTTCATCTTTAGATTGAATATTAGGATTTAACATCATTGGGTTTTGTAAAAACCTCTGTAAGGCAACATCACTATTAGATGTATAGCTTGTAACCTTAATTTTAGTGGGAATCATAAATTCATTCTTATTATTCTCATAATATTTTCGCAAATCATCCTCACTAGTTAAATTAGTATTTGTTTGTAAAATATTTTGCATTAATTCTCTATTGATAATATGGCTTTTAAGGTCATTTTTATATTTCTCAAAATCAACACCCTGTGATTTTATTGCATTTTCAAAATCATTCCTTGTAAGATTATTGCTTATTGCAATATTGTTTATCTCTTCATTAACCTTATTATCATCAACTTTTATTCCTAATCTCTTTATCTCATTTTCTTTTAGTTTTTCTTGGATTAATATTTCAATTGCTTTATTTTTATCAATTTTTTGCTTTTCTTGTAATTCTTTAATTTCATATAAGGTTATAATATTACCATTTACTTTAATCGCAATTCCATCAATGATATTTGCACTCAATCCATAAATAAACAACAGCAATGCTATAATATTTCTTATCATAAAAATTTCCAAATTTTTATTGGAATTCTAGCTTATTTTATCAAAAAAATTAATTATAGATTCTCTCATTATTTTTGGCGAAGTGATAGAATTAACAATATTCCTATATTCACTAGAATCTTTCATGCCTCTTGCATAATTATGTAGGTTTTTTCTAAACATAATACAACCTCTATCTCCATAAAAACTAACCATATTATCAAAATGTTCTAGCACAATATCTCTTTTTACTAGATTTGGTGGCAAATGCTCTTTATTTTTTAATTGATAGAAAATCCAAGGCTCTCTTAAAGCAGCCCTACCAATCATAAGACCATTTGCATTAGTGATTTTCAATACTTCCTGTGCCTTAGAAAAGGAATCTATATCGCCATTTGCAATTAATGGAATCTTAATATTATGCTTAATTAAAGCAATAGAATTATAATCAATCTTTTCTTTTTTATAAGAATCTACTTTTGTCCTTCCATGAACCACGACAAAATCAGCTCCGCTATCATTTAGTGCATTAGCAAGTTCAATGGGAATTTTCTTATCGAATCCAAGCCTAACTTTTATACTTGTATATGGCTTTTTGGAATTAAGCTTAATTGTATTTACTAACTTTACAAGTAAATTCAAATCTTTTAATAAACCGCTCCCATTTCCGTGCGAGCTTACCTTTGGGGCAGGACAACCACAATTTAAATCAATAATATCTATTCCATCTTCTTCATTTAAAATCTCTACACTTTTTTTAATAACTTCTTCTTTATTGCCAGCTATTTGAACGCTAAATGGAGTTTCTATTGGGCTTTTTTGTATCATTTTTAGAGTTTTTTTAGAATTATAATTTAGTGCATAAGAACTAATCATTTCGCTAACTGTTATATCAACACAAAATTTTTTAATCATACTTCTAAAAGGTAAATCACTCCACCCAGCAAGTGGTGCTAACATTAAGAGGTTATCAAAGATTATTTTTTGCATTTTTAGATTGAAAGAGTTGAATTTGTAATTAAATTTATCGTTACATTATTATTATTTTTATAACTTTCTGCAAATAACTTACAAAATGTAATACGTTTATCAATATTATTTGGAACAAAATACAACTTTCCCTCTTTAGTATCAATATATAAATAATTACCACTACAAACTTGCGGAGATTTAGATGAGTCTAACGTATTACTTAATACTTGCAATCCATTATTAGTAGCTTTCCACCTCTTTTTATCAAGAGATGAAATATCTAGTAGATACTCCCCCCAAGATTTATAACCATTTGGTGGATTCCCACTGGCAACCTCCATATTACCAGCAAAAACAAATGATGGAATAGTTTTTAAAACATTTGATAAATCACTTCTTGCTATCGCTACTTGAGAATCATTTCTAGTAGATGATATCCAAGATAAAGCTAAAGATGCCAATCCACCAAGTATAATAACAACAAATACAAATTCTAATATACTAAAACATTTTCTTTTCATATAAAAACCTCACTATTTAATTAAAAAGCCATAATTGTAACTTTTTTTCAATAAAAGTAAATAGTTTTTAAACAAAAAAATCAACTAAAAAATAGATCTGTAGGATATGATTTACCAACAGATTTTAAATCTAAATATGCCCTTACATTTATAAATTCATAGTTAGGCTGTGTTCTTAATCTACTCTTTACTTCTTCTAACATTTCTAATTCAAGTAAAATATAAAAATAAGCATTTTCTGCAAGATCATCATTATCAGAAAGATATTCAAATAATTTAATCAAATCACTTGGATTGCTATTATTTTTCATACTTTTTGCACAAAATAAATAATCCTCTTTGCTAAACTTTGCATTCTTGCAAATATTAGATAATTCTTGAAGATTAAAATTAACTTTCTTATTAAAATAAGCCTCTATTAGGGCTAATGAAATATCTCTATCATAACTTATAGAATCCTTATATTTCTCAATCTCTTTAGAATCCGCATTATTTAGCAAAGCCATAAATGCAAACTTTTTAAGTTCATAAATATAATTCTTATTTTTTAATATTGGCAATCCATTTTTATAATTCTTAATAATACTATTTTTAATATTCATAGTAAAAATTGTGCTAGTTTGCGGAATATTAAACTTATATACATCAATTTCTTCTCCATTTTGAAGATTCTCATACATTGCAAATAATTTTTTAATATCTTTATTAGTACAATTTGCATAATGGGGCTTTGGCGCAATATCTAGCCCTTCAAAAATACTATCTATTTCCTTAAATAGCTCTGTTTTTAATACTAACTTTTCATCGCTCCTTTCAATTATCCTATTTTTAATTTTTGCAACAAATGTTTTTTTGTCATTCTTTAGGGCTTTACTCTCTAAAAACTTTGAAAGTCTTTCAGAAAACAAAAACACAAGGCTTAATAAAAAAAATACAAAAATTATCATTACTATATAAATTGCCACAGGCATATCGTATGTAATCTCACTAAAAGGAAGTGTGTAAGCAAAACTTACATCAGTTAAATTATACACATAAATTCCAGTTAATATCCCAAGAATCAATATTGCAAGTGGGTAGTATCTAAAAACCATTTGAAAATCCTTTATTTTGTGCTTCATAAACCTCTCTACAAAAAATACAATATCTAGCATAAGGTTTAACTCTAAGTCGCTTTATATCAATTTGTTTATTACACATTTCACATTTTCCATATTTATTTAATTTAATTTTTTCTAATGCTTTATTTATTTCTAACAATTCTTTATTTCCTTTTACTAAAGCATTCTCATCAATCATAGCAATAGACATTACACTTCCTAATTCAGCCTCCTCGCTCGAACTCAAGGTATTCAAAATATCTATGTTATCACTTGTAATTCTAATACTTTTTATAATTTCATATTTTAATAAGTTAAGTTTTTTTTCTAATTCATTAATTTCTCTTTTTCTCATATTGTTTCCTTTTATTCCTTATGATATGGGTGATTATTAATGATGGATAGAATCCTAAAAATTTGTTCGCATAATATTAATGTAACAATATTATGACTAAAAGTTAATTTACTTAATGAAATATTTTTTGTCTTTGACAAAAAATTCTCCTCAAAACCAAATGCACCTCCTATAAAAAAATTAATACTAGATTTATCTTTAATAATATTACTAAATTCATAAGAATCCACTTCATTTCCACTTGGGTGAAGGGCAATATTTAAAGAATCTTTAGATATATACTTTGATAATTCATTACCATATGATATTTTTGCTTGTAAAGGAGAGGTTTTTTGTGCTTTTTGTATATTTGCACTAAATACATCAATCACTTCCAACCTCACTCCAAACTGGCTAACAAGTTTTATATACTCATCAAATTTAGTTGTTTTTTTTGTTATCTGATAGATTCTTATTCTCACTTAATAACATTCCTAATAAATCACTAATTGTTTTTTTTAAATCCTTTCTATGCACTACCATATCAACCAAGCCATGCTCTAACAAAAATTCAGCAGTTTGAAAGCCTTTTGGTAGATTTTCCCCTATGGTTTGTTTTATAACCCTAGCCCCAGCAAAACCTATTGTAGCTCCTGGTTCAGCTATAATAATATCACCTAAAAATGCAAATGAAGCACTAACTCCGCCCAAAGTTGGGTCTGTAAGTATTGATATATAAGGAAGTGAAGCAGAAGAAAGCTTCTCCAATGCCGCACTAGTTTTTGCCATCTGCATTAAAGAAAATGTACTCTCTTGCATTCTAGCACCCCCGCTTGCAGAACAAATTATCAATCCTTGCTTTTTATTTATAGCACGATTAATTGCCCTAACAATTTTCTCACCCTCTACAGAAGCTAAACTCCCCCCCATAAATTCAAAATCAAATATCACAGCTTGGACTGGAATCTTATTAACCTTAGCCTCAATACTAATAGCCGAGCTCTCTCTTCCACCACTTTTTGAGGCATACTCCTCAATCCTTTGTTTATAACTTTTTTTATCTACAAAATTTAGGGGGTCTATTGGAGATAATTTTTTATCTAATTCTTTTATACTACCCTCATCAAAAATTAATTTTATTCTATCATTAGCATTAATTTTAAAATGGTAGTTGCATTTTGGACAAACAGAGTTTTGCAAGATAATTTCTTTATAATACATTGTTGCATTACATAAATTGCATTTTATCCATTGTGTTTGAATTTCTTGGGTTTTTTCTTTTTTATCTGCCTCATTTTTTTTATTACTCTTAAAAATGTTTAAAGCCATATATTTCCCCTAAAATAAAAGTTTTGCAATATTATCAAATAAGTTCTTATCTTTACTTATAAGAGCTAATTTTTTATTTTCGATTTTATATAAATTCTTAGATATTAAATAACCAGCTTCCAAATCATATTTACGCTTTTTTCCACAAAAAAGAACAAAGCTGACATTATACACTAAACCTAAAGATAACGCTAAAGCCCCTAAAGAACGGAATTTAATATTACTAGAGGCTAAAAGGCTACATATATTGGGATTTGAATATGCACCCTCAAAGATTCCACATTTTGAAGTATTTAGTGCTATAAGCTCCTTAAATTCACTAAAATCCTGTGCTAAAGTTCCACAAAAATTTTTATTTTCACTATGCACTATTGCATTAAGATTGCAAAAATTCATAATAATCCCAATATCTAAGCTAGGAATTGCAATACTTGCACCATAATATGGTATATTTGATAAAAAATTATCACTTCCATCAAGTGGGTCAATTATAATAGTATGTTGTCTATTATTATCAATAAACCCACTTTCTTCAGAATCTATATTGCCAAATTCACTTAAACTCTCAATGAATATTTGCTCACTTATTAAATCTGCACCTATGCTTATGTCTCCACCTGCACCTAAAGTATGCTTTATATATAAATCTTTATTTGTATTATTTAGCTCTAATGCTATTTTTAGTCCCGCATCTAAGGCTTTATTTATAAATTCTTTCAATAAATTCTCCAAAAAAGTTTTAAAAATGAATTATAATTTTTAAATCTAATTTAAAAATTAAGCAAATGGAGAATCTTTGAAAGGCTATATAAGTAATATCATAAAATTAAAAAATGAAGATATTATTGTAAAAATTATAACTAAAAATAAATTTCTAAGTTTATATAGATTTTATGGGATTAGACATAGTATTATCAACATTGGCAGAAAAATTGATTTTGAGATAGATTATAGTGGAGTTTTTATGCCTCGCCTCCGATCCATAGCACAACTTAGCTTTGAATGGGAGAGAGATTATAATAAACTATATTATTTCCAAACCTTTATCAAGACACTAAATAAACACTTACAAGATACTCAAGATATACCCAGCTTTTATTTTGAATTATTAAATGAAGCTACAATAAAGATAAATAAACAAGCTCCAAATAGAGTTTTAATCAATCTATATTCAAAATTATTAGAAAATGAAGGGAGAAAGATTCTACATAAAAAATGTTTTATTTGTAATAACCCACTTGGTGGTGAAATACTTATTGCTAGGGGGTTTTTGGGGGCACATAAAAATTGTATTATTAGCGAATGCCTTTTAGATAGAGATAAATTTTTTGATTTTTTAAAAAATAATAAAAGTATTTTTCTAAATGACATTGAAGTAGAATCCTTATTTAATATTATGATTGAGGGGTTATAAACTATAACTTAATAAATAAATTCTTAGTAAATTACAAAATATAAAATATTAAGGTAGCCATGAAAAATCATTATTATTTCTAATTTAACTTACTTTTTTGTAGTTTTAGGAGACATTGTTGAATGTTTTTTTTGGTAAGTGTTCTAAAATATAATAATAGATTTTCTTAAATTTTCATAGGAGTGGGCATATATTTCTTTTATAATGTTTGCTTTAAAAAAGGCTAAAGCAAAGCATTGAAAATGCTATATTGAGGCATTGGCGTAGCTTGAGTAGCATTAGATGAAATGTTTGTTTTTGACAAAAAATTTTTTCTTTAATTTAAAATTATTTTTTATAAATAAGGAAAATGTGATAAAAACCGCACAAAATCCTTCTTAAAATATTATATAATGGGCTTAATTTTTAAATTGTATAAGATTCTCTCATTAGCTTTTATTATGAAAAATATCAAGTAAATAATTTTAAAATCATTACAAAAAAGCAAATATATAGCTAGTATATCTCCTAGTGTTAATCAATATAATTTAGATAAAAATTATGTTGAATTATAATAAAATTAAATATTATAATTGTATGTCAAAAAAGGAGAGAGAAATGGAATTTAAACCAACAAAAGAATACATAGCAAAGCTACTTGGAAATGAGGGAATAAGATTTATAATTCCTGAATATCAAAGACCATATCGCTGGGAAAAAGATCAGTGTGAAACATTGTGGAATGATATTATAGAGGTTTTTGAGAGTGAAAATGAAGAATATTTTTTGGGCTCTATCGTTACTTACAGGGATAATAATGATGAACTATCAATTATAGATGGACAACAAAGAATCACTACTTTTATTTTAATTTTTAGGGCATTTTATGAGTGTTTTGAGAGTGAAAATGATAAGGGAGATTTTCCAAAAGATTTCGGGAAGTGTATTTGGGATTATGAAAGGGATAAAGGTTTGCTTTATGAAAAAACACATCTAAAAAGTCAAGTAGCAATAGAATCTGATTTAGATAATTTAGAGAAAATTTTAAGCAAAACAATTAATAATGAAAAACTCAATAATAATTCCTTTTATGTTAAGAATTACTTTTTCTTTTATGAAAAACTTAAAGAGTTTAAGACAAATCATTCAATGAGTTGGGGGAAATTTTGTAATTTTATTTTGGGAAACAAGCTTTTTGTTTTATTAGTAATTTGTGATAGTCAAGAGTCTGCAATGATTATTTTTAATACCCTAAATTCGCGTGGTTTGCCTCTTTTAAATTCTGATATTTTAAAAGGGCATATCTACAGATACAAGAAAAATAATCAAGGGGATAGTCACCAATTCACGCAGGATTGGCAATATTTAGAAACACTCATAGAATACAATAAAGAAATTGAAGGTGTAGATTTCTTTTTCTTGCAATATATGCACATAATAAGAGCAGTAAAGGGTGATTATGATACTACTAAATTAAGTATGTTAAGCTTTTTTACCAAAAAAGATAGAAAGAAAAAATATTATGGTGCATTAGATGATTGGCTTTATAAAGATGGGACTATACCATTTATTATAAATTTGGCAAAGTTTTGGACAAGCTACAAAGATTTTTTAAGCGATATATCTTGTCGCTATATGAATGTTTTAAATCTATTTCAAAACGCGAGTTGGAAATCTTTTGTAAGTTGTTTAGTTTATAAAAATAGAGAATATTTCGAAAATGATGATTTTGACAAAGTAAATTTTAGCAAGGATTTTGATAAATATTTGGTAGAATTAATAAAATATATGACTTTGCTATTTTTGAACAATAATGCAACAACAAGTATAAGTAATGAGATTGTCTTCAAACTCAATGTAAATGTATTACAAAAGAAAGATTTATCTACAAATTTTACACAAAAGTATGAATTTCCAAAATTTGAAGATTTCAAAGAATTTTGTATTTCTTATCCAAGAAAAATGAAATATCTTTTGTATCTTTATGCTTTTATTTATAGTGATTTTAAAGATGATATAATAGAAGCTTCAAAGTTACAAATTGAACATATTTTACCGCAAAAATGGCAGTATAAGTGCAATGACTGGACAGAGAAATTGCACAAAAAATATTTAGAAGAAATTGGTAATAAAATCCTACTTGATTCTAAAACAAATAGCAAATGTAGTGATAATTTTTTTGCATATAAACAAAGAATCTACAGCAAAAAAGGTGATAATTCATTAAAGGAAATCAAAGATTTAGGCAGCAGAGAAAAGCATATTTGGCTAAAAGAAGACATAGAAGCAAGAAATAAAGAGATTTATAGGAGATTAAAAGCGTTTTTTGATAAAAACTCATAACTATAAATAAAATAAAAAATCTTAATCTTATCCTAATAGCAACAATATGGTATATTAAATATTAATCATTAATTTACTTAATTACTTTATTATTTTAAAAAAGGGGTGATTTAACTTAAGGTTGTAGATAATTTTAGGATAAATGTTAGTATTAAAAATTACTTAATCTTAGGTAGATAGCTTATAAAGTTTATGCGTAAGTAATTTTACTAAAATCAAAGGAAAAGGGAGGAGTGATTTAACTTCGCATTCATTACCATTACACTAGCATTTACTAACACCTAGCGATTATTACTAACAGCCAGCAATTACTATTTCACTACTAATCTCTAGCATTCACCACCAACCATTACCATTACACTAGCATTTACTAACAGCCAGCAATTACTATTTCACTATCATTACACTAGCATTCATATTGAAAGTCTAATCGCACTAGCTTTTTTCCATTAGGCAGGGGATTGTCTCTTTGTGCTATCAGTTTATATTTTGCACTCTCTAAAGCCTCAATCAAGCCTTTTTCCTCTATGCTATGATGCACTCTATCAAGCTTGGCAAATGTAGGCATATAGGGAGATTGAGAGATAAAGCCCCCATTAGCATTGCTTTGAATAACACAAGAAACATATCTAGCCTGTGTTTGCCTAAGCACCCTTTGAAAGCACTCATAGCCAATGTATTCAATGAGTAAGTTTGCAATCAATAATTCGCTTTTAGGGAGCTTATTTGCCTCCTTAATGAGATTGCAACGCACACAACATAGTGCTGAAATATCCCCATACCTTTGCTCAACTGCCCTTAGATAGCTTTCATTAATATCAACGCCATATACTTTTTGAAAATTATGCTTATAAATATGCTCTAAACCATTGCCACCAGCAATACCCAAAATCATCACAGAACTAGCAGGATAGGTATCAAACTGCTCTTTCATCATTTGATTGAGATTCTGCAACTGCCTCACAGAATCTAATCGCATATGATTTTCGTAATCAGATAGGGGGATATGCTCCCAAGGATTTGTCATTATCTTGCTTCCTTTTCTTAATAGATTCTAAGTTGATAGACTCTATGCTTATAGATTTTAGCTTATGCTATGCGATTTAACACTTACTGAATCTTAGATTCTTAAACTTTGCTACTCTATTTTTTATTCTTAAACTTTTGCTCTCAAGCCTTACACTCTACTATTCTTTAAGTCTTAATTCTAGCCTATTTTAAGCTCTAAAGCTTTTTAATGCAATTATTGTATATTATAAACTAGCAGCTATTGCGTGGCACGAATCTTGTTCTAAAGCTCTTTAAATGTCATTACTCAAAATATCAAGCAATGAAACACGCAAGTAATTAAGCATATAGTAATTAAGCATAAGTAATTAAGCATAAAAGAATAGTAATAAAAATATCAAAATTACAAAACTTCTTAAAACTTCACTAAATAGCAATGCTAATTTAGGGCTTTAGGTAGCAATATCTAGGGTTTCAAGTAGCAGTAATTTATGACTATAAGTAGTGGGTCTTAAGGCTTGAAATGGCAATAATTGGTTTTAAAGCAATATTCAGGCTTTAAGGTATAGGATAAGGCTATTTTATGCTAAAAACTCTATCATTATTTAATTTTTAATAACACATTGCTAAACATATCTTTAACAAACCTCTCTTTGTCGCCCTACCCTACTACCTTAAATAACTGCCAAAATTATATTGAAATATAATATAAATAGTTAAAGAAAACTGCCTAACTACCAATCTTTCCTTTCTTTCATCAGCATAAAATACCCAACCTGTTTTTAAGAACCTCTATAATAAAGATTGATAGGGCAATTTGCTCATTTTATTCTTGTTTAATAGACAAAAACTTACATATAATTAAGTTGCTTCAAATAATAAAATTCATAGTTATATCCTATTAAATACTAGCTAAATACTTAGTGCTTATATTTTTATCCTTTATTATTTTTAAATATCTGGATACAACAATCTTGTTTTTTCGTTATTTTTTGACCATAACATTTCTTACCTCCATTATTTTCCCAACCCATAAAAGCAAAAGGAATTTCCTCATATTCACATTGATATTGCTTAGAAATAGCTCATTTTTCCCTCTATTAAGGTAGATTTGCCTCTTTTGGAGTGTTAGAATCTAGCTCTTTAAAGAATTTGTCTGTGGAGAATAAGGATATGGGTATGCCCTTTTTTAATTTCTAGCTTAAATCTCTATGCTTTGTTGTTTCTAAAAATGTATGTAATCTAATCTCTTGTGATTTCTAGCAATAAAGTCAATGAAAAGTGCTTTTTGATAAGCAATAATCTAAAAGGATTTGTCTTTATATCAAAGAAAATAAATTCGATACCATTATGAGTGTAAGAGAGACTGCAATGATAAAATATCACTTTATAGACTAGAGATACTTCGGCTAAAGCCTTTAGTGATGAAAAGTGTAAATTTAAGCTTAGAATCTAAGTCAAGTTTGAGGATTCAGAGATATTTCGCTTTCGCTCAACAAGACAAACTAGATTGTCATTCTGAACTTTGCTTGCAAAGTGAAGAATCTCAAAACAAGCTTATAGTTTATTGTTATTTTAAGGCTTTAAGCCTCAATTTACCTTGTCATTCTGAACCTGCTTTAGCAGGTGAAGAATCTCTCATTGATTCTAAGAGATGTTTTACTTTCCCTCAACACGACAAGGGGGGGGTTGTCATTCTGAAACTTTGCGTAGCACGATTGAATAATCTAGCAACTTTGTCATTCTGAAGCTTTAAGCGTAGTGAAAGTGAAGAATCTCCTAAAGATTCTCATACAAATATTTCGCTAACACCAAACAAGACAACTGCTCTTGTCATTCTGAAGTCTTGCGTAGCAAGGCTGAAGAATCTCTTATTGTAGAATCTTAGATTCTTCGCCTAAAGGCTTAAGAATGACAATGAAAAATCCATTAATATCCTCAACGCTTTAACCCAATCCTGTCATTCATAAGCCCTTAGCAAAGAAACTAAAATATAGTTGTCAAATTTTAACTAAATTAACATCAATAATAGTGTCATTACTTTGTCATTCTGAACTTTGCAAAGCAAAGTGAAGAATCCATAGAATCCTCCTACTAGATTCTAAAAAAGACTAAAGAATCTTAAAGCTTTAATAAAATTTTCAAATTAGGCTAAGTATAGAATCTTAAAAGATTCTATTAGAGAGACTGCAGTGATAAAATATCACTTTATAGAATAGAGATACTTCGGGCTTCACCCAAAGTAATGACAAAAAAAAGGAATCTTAGTATGATTAAGGGGAAAGTAGGCTCACAATGACAAATAAGAATCCTTGTCATTCTGAATTTGAGCGTAGCGAAAGTGAATAGTCTCTTATGTAGAATCTTTAAGATACTTCAGCTAAAGCCTTTAGTAATGACAAGGTAGCACATTACAAAGAGGACATAAGGATTCCTGTCATTCTTAAAGCTTTGTGTAGCACGACTGAAGAATCTAGCAATTCTTGTCATTACTAAATAATATACTCTTTACTTCTGTCATTCTTAGGCTTTAA